>JAIRZX010000076.1 GCA_031267005.1 Deltaproteobacteria bacterium | reverse complement strand
AGGCGCCTCGACAACATCGTCGTCCGCCTCGGCTTCGCCGGGTCCCGGACCCAGGCCCGCCAGCTGGTCTCCCACGGCCACTTCCTCGTTAACGGCCGCAAGGTCGACATCCCGAGCTTCCTCGTGAAGAGCGGGGACGAGGTGGCCATCCGCGAGAAGAGCCGCGGCGCCGCCGTCATCGCCGGGGCGATGGAGACCGTCGGCCGCAGGGGCGTGCCCGCCTGGATGGAGCTGGACAAGGCCGCCTTCCTCGGGAAGATCAAGGAGATGCCCACCCGCCAGGACCTCCCCGTGACGATAAACGAGCAGCTCATCGTCGAGCTCTACTCCAAGTAGCCCCGCGCCCGGCGGCCCCGTCCGGCCGCCCGCGCCGCCACCCGAAGCCCGGCCGCCCGGCGCCAGCCGAGGGGCCGGGCCCTTCTGCGGGAGGCGCCGCGTTGCGGGCGACCGGAGCGAAGCCCGCCGGCGGGCTCTAAAGCCATTGAACCTGAACCCGCGAGCGGTTCCCGGGAGAGGCCATGGAAAAAAAGCTTTCTGAACTGAAGATCCCGCCCAAGGTCGAGATAGACTATTACGACGCCGTCCGGAACTACGCAAAGTTCGTCTGCAGGCCCCTGGAGAGGGGCTTCGGCCTCACCCTCGGAAACGCGCTGAGGCGCGTGATCCTCTCCTCGATGACGGGGGCCGCCATCACCTCCGTCAAGATCACCGGAGTCCTCCACGAGCTGTCCACCATCTCCAACGTGAAGGAGGACGTGGCCGACATCATACTGAACCTCAAGGAGGTGCGCCTCCGCCTCGCCCCCAGCGCCGAGCAGGCCGAGCTCAGGCTGGACGTAACCGGGCCCGCCGAGGCCACCGCCGCCGACATCGTGACAGACCACAAGGTCGACATCTTGAACAAGAGCCAGCGCCTCGCGTCCGTCGCCGCCGATGGCCGGCTCACCATGCTCATGAAGGTGGGCTCCGGCCGCGGCTACGTGCCCGCCGAGAAGCCCGACCCCGACGAGACGCAGGAGATAGGCGCCATTCCCGTGGACGCCATGTACTCGCCCATCCACAAGGTGAACTTCGTCGTCACCAACACCACCTTCGGCCACCGCACGGACTACGACAAGCTCACCCTGGAGGTCTGGACCGACGGCTCCATCTCCCCCCAGGAGGCGGTCTCCAAGTCCGCCAAGATCCTGACCGAGCAGCTCCAGATCTTCTCCACCTTCAGCGCCCCGGGCACCGGACCCGGCGCGGCGGCAACCCCCGGGGGCGGGCCCTTGGACGCCGCCTACTACCGTACAGTGGACGAGCTGGAACTTTCCGTCCGCGCCGCCAACTGCCTGAAGAACGCCGACATCTACTACATCGGCGAGCTGGTGCAGAAGTCCGAAAGCGACATGCTGAAGACCAAGAATTTCGGCCGCAAGTCGCTAAACGAGATAAAGGACGTCCTGAACAACCTGGGCCTCCACCTCGGCATGAGCGTGGGCGAGTTCAAACGCCCCGTCATGAGCGACGACTAGCCTTCCGGGCGCCGCGCCCGGCGGCGCCGGGCGGCCAGAAGCCGCCCGTTGCTTACCGAAGGGGCCCGCGGGCTTTAAGCCCCGGCCCCGAACCTTCTGGAGTTAAGACCATGAGGCACCGCAAATCCAACGTCAAGCTGGGACGCACGGCGTCGCACCGCAGGATGCTCCTGAGGATGCTCGTGACCAACCTTTTCTCGAACTTCCTCATCGACGACGAGGCCGAGAAGGCCAAGGAGGCCAGGAGGGCCGTGTTGAAGGGCGAGCAGGACACGGAGAAGTCCAGGAACAAGAAGAAGACCTCCAAGGAGGATCCCCAGCCCCTGCGGAAGAAGAACCGGCTGGTCACCACCATCGATAAGGTCAAGGCGATGAAGCCCTTGGTCGACAAGGTGGCGATCCTCGCGAAGAAGGGCGACAAGGTCAGCCTCCTCCGGGCCCAGACCATACTGACCCGCGGCTCGGTGGCCAGCCGTCTCTTCGAGGAGGTCAAGAACACCGACCTCTTCAAGGACCGCGAGTGCGGCTTCCTGAGCTACGGGCGCATCGGGCTCCGCTCGGGCGACGCCGCCGTCATGGTCGCGGCGAGCCTCATAACCCCCGACTACGTGAAGGCCACCGGCGGCGCCGGGGCCGTCCGGGGCATGAGGGACCGCCGCAAGAGGGTCGAGGCCAGCCGCAAGAGGCAGGCCGAGCTCGAGGGCCCCGCGGCGGACTAGCCTCGAGGCGCGCAAGCGCCCGCCCGCCTTTCCGGGAGCCCCCTTTCGGGGCCCGCTCCTGCAGTCAACCCAACCAGACGGACGCCGCCCGTGGCCTTCTGAGACCCAGGCGGCGTTTTTTCTAGCGTCCGGCCGGCGTCCCGGGGAAGGCCGACTTCGGCCCATCGAAACGGCTTGCCCAACCCCCAAGCCCTTTTACCCCGCCATGCCGTTTCGGGTACCCGCCGCCTCCGCCCGGACGCTTGGGGCGGCAGGCGACGGGACCGTCCCCCGAGGGACTTTGAAGCGTCCCGGAAGCGCCCCCGCCCCGCCCGGCCGCGCCTCCCTTCCACCGGGGCGCCTCCCGGTCCGGATCCCTTCCCGGAGGCTTCGAGCCGTTTCCTGAGCGTGCCTGCGGCCTGGCGAAGGGTTCGCGGGGGCCGACGGAGAGTTCCCCCGGACTGGCGAAGGGTTCGCGGGGGCCGGTGTAGAGTTCCCCCGGACTGGCGAAGGGTTCCCCCGGACTGGAGAAGGGTTCATGGGGGCCGACGGCAAGGAGTTCCCGGGCGGCAGTCCGGGGCTCGACCGCCGTCCAAGCCGCCGTCGCGGGCCTTCCTCCCGCGACGGCTTAAGGCCTCTCCGCGGCGCCACCGAAATCCCTTATCCCGCCGCGCGGCTCCGCTCAGCGGCGGCCGGCGGTCGCCTGGCGCTTAAGGGGATGCCGGGCTGGAGGCTTTCCCGCGCAGGGGTTTTTTCCCCTGTAATTTCCGTTTCCGTTGTGATAACGTGAGAATTTGACGGCGCCAAGTCCTTGGGTCTTCGGCACCTTGCCGATACCTCGCCTCGGGCCTTCCGGGGCCCGACTCAGACGCACGAAGTGCCTTTCCCAAGCCCCGGGCCGGGTTTCAGCCTGCCGGCCAGGCCCCTTAGCCTCCCGGGCGAGGATACACCGCATAATGAGATTCTTCCGACAATTACTCGGGTTCTTCTCCAGCGATCTCGCGATCGACCTCGGCACGGCCAACACGCTGGTCTACCTCCGGGGCCGCGGGGTCGTGCTTTCGGAGCCCTCCGTCGTGGCCGTGAAAAAGAACGGCAAGACGGGGAAGGTCTTGGCGGTTGGGACCCAGGCCAAGGAAATGATAGGAAAGTGCCCTGAGGGAGTGAAGGCCATCCGGCCCATGAAGGACGGCGTTATCGCGGACTTCGAGATCACCCAGGCCATGCTCCGCCACTTCATCCGCATCGCCCACTTCCGCAGGATCTTAAAGCCCCGCATCATCGTGGCCGTGCCCTCCGGCATCACCCAGGTCGAGAAGAAGGCCGTCCGCGAGGCGGCCGAGCAGGCCGGGGCCTCCGAGGTCTACCTCATCGAGGAGCCCATGGCCGCGGCCATCGGCGCGGGCCTGCCCGTCACCGAGCCCACCGCCAACATGATAGTGGACATCGGCGGCGGGACCACAGAGGTCGCCATAATCTCCCTCGCGGGAATCGTGTACTCCAAGTCCGTGCGCATGGGCGGGGACAAGATGGACGAGGCCATCACCCAGTACATCCGCAAGAAGTACAACCTCCTGATAGGCGAGCCCACCGCGGAGCTCATCAAGCACGAGATCGGCACCGCCTACCCCTCAGACCAGGTCGACACCCTGGAGGTCAAGGGCCGGGACACCGTGACCGGCCTCCCCAAGGCCGTGGCCATCGACTCCGAGGAGGTCCGCAAGGCCATCACCGAGCAGGTGGAGGCCATCCTCACCACCGTCCGCTCCGCCTTGGAGCAGATCCCCCCGGAACTCGCGGCCGACATCGTGACCAAGGGCATCGTGCTGACCGGCGGCGGTGCGCTCTTAAAGCGCCTCGACAAGCTCATCTCCGAAGAGACCCACCTGCCAATATGCATTGCAGACGAGCCCTTGAAGACCGTGGCCATCGGGAGCGGCAAGGCTTTGGAGAGCCTGGATATCCTCAAGGAGATAACGATCCAGTAGCCCCTTGCAGCGTCGCGGCCAGCCGCCGGTTTTCCGCCCCCCGCAGGCCCCCTCTGGAGCGGCCTCCGGGGGGCCGCCGTTTTCCGGGGCGCTTTCGGGCCGTTCCTGCCCTTCGCCCCTCCAGGGCCTTCAGTGTCTTTGGCATGCTCCTTTTGTCTTAGGCATGTGTCTTTGGCATGCTCCTTTTTTGGTGCAGCCGGCATAAAGGGATACTCTATGCAGTATCCGCGGTTCATTAACCGGGGAGAGGGAAACGCGCCACGAAGTCGCGGGCCATTTCGTTTCTTTATGGCGCCGGGCCGCCCTCCAGTCCGCGAATATGACGTTTCGCCGCAACTTTAACGTCTTTCGGATCTCGCCGGGATGGCGGAATCTCGCCCTCCATTTCTGCAGTTCCGCCCCCATCGCTTCCGATTTCGCCCGTATAACACTGGATACCGCAATTACTAAGCTTTTTAGGAACAGTGGCTCACGTCGCTCCCTTATTCCCCCGCTTTCCCTCCGGCCGTCCGTTTCCCCAAACCCTGTTGCTCATACGGCTGTTTAAGTCAATTTGCCTTGAATCCGCGTACAATAATGCTTGTTTGAGCGCGGAGCTTTTTCGCTGCGGCCCTGTTTTTTCGCTAACGCTCAGGTTTTATTCGTTAGCCCTAGCTTTTACGGCTTTCCGAATGAAAGCGCGTCTCGGGCGTTGCCTCCTTTCCGCGTAAAGGCCTTGGGCCAGCTTGGCGGAAAGGGCGGGACGGCGTTCAGGCCTTTCGGGCGGAACGCGCGCTGCGGGTTTTAATTACGCGGCGCGCCGCGCTTTCGTGCGGAGCCCGCTCCGCGGGGTTCGCCGCGGATCGCGACGTTTAATATTTCCCGTAAATTACCCGTTTCCAGCATGAGCCTTATGATTTAGGCCTTACGTCGCGCTCGCGGCTTACTCCGGCGCGGTTACGGTCGGGGGGTTCCGCATTTCCGGCTCCGCGCCACCCGGTATATCTTCCGGCCGGACGCCTAGAATTGGAAAACCTCGAAGTTACGCGCCCGGTTACTGCGCGTTTCGGCCGCTTTCCGGGGACGGATCTCAAAAAGGCCCGCCGTCGTTGGCTTTCCGAATGATGAGGTTATGCTGGCGTATCGTTGCGGCGCGGCAAAAGAAGGGGCGCTTGCCCGCGCGATGGCGCGCTTGTTTTTCGGCGGGGGGGAGAAAATCCGCTTCTCCGGCCTCGGCCCTCCCTTCCGGGGCCGCGCACTGGGACTCGAAAAGCCGCCCGCAGGCTTGGTTTCCGATATGCAGGGAGTCCGTCTTGCTTTTCAAGCTGCTTTGAGGCATATAATAAACGGTAAAAAAAGCCTCACGCGTCGGCCCGGGGCAACCGTTCCCAGCCCGTCCTGCCGGGCGGACGACTGCGCTTTGGCGACCGGCTTGGGGGCATCCTCCCTTACATGGGCAAATCCTGGAAAAGCTTATTCCTGGCGGCGGTCCTGCTCGTTACGATGGCCTTCGTGCTTCTGTCGCTCTGGAGTCCCAGAGGCAGGGGCTACGGGCCCGGCGGCGGCTCCCTAGAGGCCTCCGGCTACGCCGCAACCGCCGTTTCCCGGCTGGCCGGGGCGGTGGAGAGCGTCTGGAGGGCCTATTTCAGCCTCGTCTCGGTGAGTGCCGAAAACGAGAGGCTCAGGTCGGCCTTGGCCCGCCAGAACAGGCTCATAACCGAGCTGGACGAGGCCAAGGTCGAGAACTCCCGCTTGAGAAGGCTCCTGGACTACAAGGGCAGGACCGCCAGCCGCGGCATAGCGGCCAGGGTGCTCGCCTGGGAGCCGGGCCCCTTCTACCAGTCCATCGTGGTCGGGGCGGGGACCGACGACGGGGTCTACCTGGAGGCGGCCTGCGTCACCGAGGCGGGCGTCGTGGGGAGGGTGACCGAGGTCTCCCCGGGATTTTCCAAAGTCCTGCTCGTGACGGATTTGTCCAGCGGGGTGGACGCCTTCATCTCCCGCAACCGCGTAAACGGCCTCCTGACCGGCGCCGGGCCCGGCAAGCTTTCGCTGGAATACGTCCGGAAAGCCGAGGACGTGAGGCTCGGGGACGCGGCCGTAAGCTCGGGCCTGGACGGCATCTTCCCCGCAGGACTCTCCTTAGGCACCGTCACCTTCGTTGACAAGATGAGCATGGGCTTTTTCATGCATGCCGAGATTTCCCCCTCCGTTGACCTCGCGACCCTCGAGGAGGTTTTAATTCTCCTGGATCCCCCTTCCCCGCTGGACTGGAGGGAGCTGGCCCCGGACGTCCGGGCCCTCTACGAGAAGAAGGCCCGCCGGAACTAGCCCGCAAGGGCCCGGTTGCCGTCTGATGCCCGTTGCCCTTGCTTCGGCGGGCTCATTTCTGCAATTTCCCCCATTTCCGTAATTTCCCCCGTTTTCGTAATTTCCCCCGTTTTCGTAATTTTTCTCCGTATCGGCGTACCCAGCCCCCCGCGTCCGGCCAGTCCTGACCATCCGGCGACGCTTCCCGCGGGCGCCCGTGTTACAAGCCGTCCCGAACCCGGCGGCGCCCCAGACAATCCGGCCGGCCGCCCTCCGGGAGCCTTTTCCGGCCCACCCGGTCCGGAGCCCCGTACCGGATCCCAGGCGCATGGACCGCCTTTCCTTTTGATTCCTGCGTTTTCTACCCCCGTTATACCCTTTCCCCCCGAGAGTCCCGGCGCCGGCTTCCGCCCGCGGCCCGGAACCCTCCCTCCAAGCCCTCCGCCAGCCGGCGCCCCCGTAACGGCGAGGGCCCGCCCCGCCCTTCCCGCCCGCGAGCCGGGAAACCCCGCGTGCCTCTTTTGGCGACTTTAGCCAAGAGCGCCCTGGTCACGGGAGTGAGGCCCGCGGCGGTCGCGGCGGTCGTCCTGGCCGGGGCGGCGTGCGATCTGCTTTTAGACGGCCCGCACGGAAGGCACGTGCTGTGGGGCTTGGCCCCGGACGCGGCGGCGCTGGTCTTGGTCTGGCTGGCCCTCCGCGCGGAGCCCTGGGCGGCGGCGGGCGGCGCCTTCTTCCTGGGCTTCCTCCGCGACGGCATCTCGGCGGGCCCGGCCGGGGGCTGGGCGATGGTGATGGTGGCGGAGGCTCTCATCATCAAGGCGGCGACGGGGACGGTGGACATCAACCGGGTCTGGACCGCCTGCCTAGTCTCTTTCGCCGCCGTAACGCTTTCAGGGATTGTCTTGTATCCTCTTTTGATGTATATATATACAGGTATGAGCCCAGTTAGAGTGATTTATCCGTATTTTAGCATATATTGTATACAGGGCGTGGCTACTGCGGCTACCGGGATTCCCGTCTTCAGGCTGCTCGACCGGGCCGCCACAGTGAGGGGGGAATAGTGGCCGAGTGGGCCCCGCCGGCCGAAGCCGGAAAGCCAGCCCCCGGGGAGGCCTACAGGCTGTTCTGGCTCCACTGGGTCCTCGTCGCCGCCTTCACGGTGATGGTGGCGAGGCTGTGGTTCCTGCAGGTGGACATGGGCGAGGAGTATCTCCAGAAAAGCGAGATAAACTACACCCGTTTCACCCAGATACCTACCACCAGGGGGCTCATAAAGGACCGCAACGGCAGGATCCTGGTAGACAACGCCGTGAGCTACGAGCTCCTGGTGACGCCAAAGGAGGTCGGCGACGACTCGGAGGCCAAGCTGCTCGCGGACGAGGTGGGGAGGGTTATAGGCAGGGACCCGGACGAGCTCGCCCGCCGTTACAAGCCCTTGCTGAAGCAGCCCTACGAGGCCTCGGTGTGGCTCCCCGATCTCTCCAGGGCGGACATGACCCTGCTGGAGACCCGCCGCTACGGGTTAAAGGGCCTCTCGGTCAGGGTCAGTTCCATCCGCAAGCCCATGTCCGGGTCCTTCGCGCCCCACGTGCTCGGGTACCTGGGCGAGATAAGCAAGGCCAAGCTGGAGGACAAGGATTTCGAGGGGCTCGTCCAGGGGGATTTGATAGGCCAGAGCGGCATCGAGCAGTCCATGGACTCCCTCTTGAGGGGGGCCAAGGGCACCAGGCTCATGACCGTGGACTCCAAGGGCAGGCTCCTGGAGGAGCTCGAAAGCGAGTACCCGGCCCCCGGGCGCAACCTGGTGCTGACTTTGGACAGCCGCCTCCAGCGGGTGAGCCAGTCGGTTCTGGGGGAGAAGGCCGGGGCCGTGGTGGTGATGGACCCCCGCAACTTCGAGATCCTGGCCATGGCGTCAAGCCCTTTTTTCAACCTCGACGACTTTACGGGGGGGGTGAGCACGGAACGCTGGAAGAGCCTCAACGACGACCCCTTCCACCCCATGGAGAACCGGGCGGTTAGCGGCCAGTACCCGCCGGGCTCGACCTTCAAGATCGCCGTCTCGCTCTCGGCCTTGAAGGAAGGCGTCATTACCCCCGACTCCATATTCCACTGCGGCGGGGGCCTCAGGCTCGGCAACCACCTTTTCGGATGCTGGAACCGCCGCGGCCACGGGGCCGTGAACCTCTACCGCTCGCTTAAGGAGTCCTGCGACGTGTACTACTACGAGACCGGCCGCCGGCTTGGCGTCGACAGGATGGCGAAGCAGCTGAGGCAGAACTTCGGCCTGGGCCGCGCCTTGGGCGCGGATTTGCTGGCCGAGCGCGGGGGCCTTATCCCCGACCAGGACTGGAAGCTCCGGCGCTTCAAGGCCCCTTGGAGCGCTGGCGAGGTGCTCCCGGTCTCCATAGGCCAGGGCTACGTCCTCGCCACCCCGCTTCAGGTGGCCCAGTACACCGCGGTCGCCGCCAACGGCGGGACGCTCATGAGGCCCCACCTGGTGAAGGAGATAACGGACTTCGACGGGAGGCTCGTGGAACGCGTGGAGCCCGAGGTGGTAAACCGCATAGATTTGAGGCCCGACTACGTGGACAAGGTGCGCAAGGGCCTGGAAGCTGTCGTGAACGAGCCGGGAGGCACCGGCCGCCGCGCCAGGCTGCCGGACGTGCGCGTGGCCGGCAAGACGGGCACGGCCCAGGTGGTGAGCCTCCAGCGCTACAACACTTACGGCAGGGGCGGCAGGCCTTACCGCTACCAGGATCACGCCTGGTACACGGCCTACGCCCCCGCCGAGGATCCGGAGGTGGTGGTGACGGTTCTTCTCGAGCATACCGGAGGCGGGGGGGCCCACGCGGCGCCGGTCGCCCAGAAGGTGCTCGCGGCGTATTTCGACAAGTCCGTGGACGTTACGGCGATGCCGCCATTCCAGGTGCAGCCCGACAGGCCGACCGGCTGGAAGGGGGAGCTGTGAAATTCCTCTCCCTGGACCGCAGGCTCTTCGAGAACTTCAGCTGGCCGCTCGCCCTGTCCGCCGCGGGCCTGGTCCTCTGCGGGCTGGTGAACCTCTACAGCATCAGCCTCAGCCACCCCCCCGAGGCGGGCATGTCGGAGTTCGGGAAGCAGCTGGTGTTCGCGGCTACCGCCGGGGCGGTGTGCCTGCTCGTGATGGCCCTGGACTACCAGATCCTCCGGAAGCTGGCCTGGCCCATTTTCGGCGTCGGGGTGGCGCTCCTTCTCCTGGTCGAATTCTTCGGGGTGAGCGCGGGCGGCGCCACCCGCTGGCTTGACCTCAAGACCTTCCGCTTCCAGCCGTCGGAGTTCATGAAGCCGGCCCTGGTCATCATCATCGCCTCGCTCTTCGCCGCCAAGGAGTTCGCCAAGAAGGGGCTGACCCTAAAGACCGTCCTGGTCCCGGCCTTGGCCGCAGTCGTGCCGGTGGGGCTAGTCTTGAAGGAGCCGGACCTGGGCACCGCCGGGCTCTTGGGCTTCACGGCCCTGCCCTTGTTCCTGTACGTCGCGTGGTCCAAGACGCTTAAGCTCGCCCTGGCAGGGGTCCTGGCCGCGACCGTGGCCTGGGTGGGCCTCTTCGGGGGGCTGGACTACCTCCTCAAAAAAGGCGTCATCCGCCCCTACCAGCTGGAGAGGATCTTCACCCACTCCAACCCGGAGGACGACTACAACGGCAAGGGCTGGCAGATAATCCAGTCCAAGAGGGCGATAGGGAGCGGCCAGGTCCTGGGCCGCGGCTTCCACGACGGCACCCAGCAGAAGTACGGCTTCCTGCCCGCCCCCAAGACCGACTTCGCCTTCGCCGCGCTCGCCGAGGAGTGGGGCTTCGTCGGCTGCTGCGTGGTCCTGGCCCTCTATTACACCCTGCTCGTCTCCGCCCTGAACGTCGTGCGGCGGAGCCGGGACCTTTTCGGCAAGTACCTGGCCCTGGGGCTGGCGTCGCTCCTCTTCTGCCAGATGGCCATAAACGTCCTCATGGTGACCGGGCTCTTCCCGGTCGTCGGCATCCCGCTCCCCTTCGTAAGCTACGGGGGCACCTCCCTGTTCGTCACCATCCTGGCTGTGGCGGGAATATTGAACGTCGGCATGCGCCGCTACCAGTTCCAGGACGATCCGGTCATCCAGAACCCGAAGGTCTGGGAGGAGTGCGAGGAGGTCCCCCTGAAGGAACGCATCCCCCTGGTGAGGCGCCTGAGCCCCCACGACGAGGGGGAGCCCGACGTCTTCCCCGCCTTCCGCCTCCCCCACAGGAAGCCCTGGCTCGAGGTCGCGTACGGGCGCTCCTCCGTGAGGATGCTGCCCCGCGCCGTAGCCTACAGGGAACCCAGGGCGACTGTCTGACCGGCGCGGGTTTTCCCGGGGGTGTAGAGGGCCCTTCCGGGCCGTTACTGGCTCCCGGAGCTGAACGAGCTTGCAGAGTTCGCGGGCGGAGCATTAGGGGCGCACGGGGCTTCAGGAGTTGGCGGAGCTTGCGGCTCTTTGGAGCCTGCGAACTCCTGGCCGTCCCGACGCGGGCCGGAAACTGCCGGGCAGGGAAGGGGCGCGGGCTCGCCAGGTCTTGAGAGGTCTTTTTACCGGAACGGAGCGGAGCGGAGCGGAGCGGAACTGAACGGATCGGAGCGGATCGGAGCGGAGCGGAGCGGAGCGGAACTGAACGGAGCGGAGCGGAGCGGAGCGGAACGGAACGGAACGGAGCGGACCTGACTTGACCGGCCCGGCCCGGCCCGGACCGGCCCGGTCGGACTAAACGTAAAGGGCGTTGCCAGGAGGGGACAGCGCTTTCCGGGATCGACCGCCCGGTGCAATGACGTTGCGGCCATTGGCCAGTTTCCCCTTGACAAAACGGCAACTCCGAACTATATTCACAACTCTTTGGAAAGGCGCTTCCTCTTGCGGGGAGCGGCGGATCGGGACATAGCTCAGCCTGGTAGAGCACTGCGTTCGGGACGCAGGGGCCGCTGGTTCAAATCCAGTTGTCCCGACCATCTTTCTTCGATTTTCCGTGAAGGCCCCTGGAAGGCGCAAGCCGGCCGGGGGTTTTTCGCGTTTTAGGCGCGGGCCGGGGTGAGGCGGCCCCTGCGTACGGATAGCGGCCGGGCGAGGCCCGGCTTGCGTGAACGGGGGCCTGCGGCGGGCGGCTCCGTCTCTGCTCCCGTTACGGATTGCCGGTTGCCGCTGGAAAGCGGCCCTTTAAAGGGCCCTTCGCGGGGGATTGGGAGCAGTAAGCCCGGGGGAGCCGATCAGCTCCCGCTTCGGGAGTCTTTCCCTTCGTGCCGAGCTGGCTTTAGGGGACGGTTTTAACATGCACGGTTACGGAGCGGTCTGAACTGGGAGGAAGGGGGTCGCGCGCCGGAAGGGCCGCGTAGCCGGAATGGGCCTGATCCCTCTCCCGGAAAGGGAAAGACGGCGGGCTTGCCGAGAAAGGCGCCGGCCTGGAAGAGCCCCTTAGAAGGAGGGGGGACGCCCCGCTCCGCCGGGAGGCGCGCAGGCGCCATTGGTGAGCTTTTGGTTGGCAGTATCCATTCACCTCCCTCTTGGGCAAGTATGAAAGCGGCAGGCTTTATCGGCCTAGACTGCGCCGCTCCCATTTTTCTGGCGGGGCGGTTTCGAGGTGCCTCAGTGTCCGAGGGAGGTACCACGCCGAAGGCGGGCCGCCCGGTCTGAATCGCGGGCGGCGGGAGGCCGTCCGGCGGGCCAAAGCTGGACGGGGCCTTCGGTGAAGGCGCGTTCGCTCGGGGGTGGGGCCGTCTTAGCGAAAAGGCGGGACTGCGGGAATAGTTCGCCCCGGCGCCGTTTTTACCTTTGCCGCGGGGGCGGACGGGCGATCCTGGCAGGAGGGGGCCGGGGAAAGGTTAATCCGACGCGTCGGCCAGGCTCTGGCCCGTCAGGCAGGGCTTGGCAGGGCCGGGGCTCCCGTGCTCGGAGTTTGCCCTGTTTATCTCCTTTATGACGCCGCAGGCCCGAGTATTTATCGTGAGTATGTTGCAAGGGTCCCGGACGCTGCCGGAGGCGGCGCCGGGAGGCCTGGACGCAACATGCGGGAAGGACGGCCCTGCGAGGCGGGCGCGGAGCGCCGTCAGCTTCGGCCGCAGTCGCCCCTTGTTTCAGCCATGAAG
>JAIRZX010000393.1 GCA_031267005.1 Deltaproteobacteria bacterium | reverse complement strand
TCGCCCGCTACGAGAGGTATTTCAGGGAGGCGGGGCTTACGGACGAGGAAACCCGGCTTGTCTTCGGCGAGGCTGCCGGGACGTTTTTGGGGCTGTAGGTCCGGGCCCCCCGGACCCGGCGCCGACCGCCTTGCCGCAAGGCTCCTTTCCCGCAAGGCTCACGGTGGACGTTCGGGCCGGGAGGCCCTCGCCCGCTCGCGCTCCCTCCCCGGCGGCTCCACCCGGCGCCTTCTTGGCGAGGCTTCCCCTTGAAGCCCGCCCGCAGTTTCCACTGAGACGTCCGCAGCCCCCCCAAAAAAGCCCGCCTGGGAGTCCCCCGATACCCTGCGGCCTGGACGCGCCCGGGCCCCACACGGGGCAACCCTCTCCCGCCCGAGGCAAAACTCCCGCCGCAGGGGAAAAGACAGAGCCGGCTCCGCGTCCGAATCGGCTCCCGGAAGGCTTCGCGGGTCAGAGTGAGCCATGCGCGGGCGCCGCTGGGAGGCGGCGGCTGGACTGGGCCCTGAGCGGGAAGGAGCCGGAAGGCGGAAGCTGGGAGGAGCCGGAAGGCGGAAGCGGGGAGGAGCCGGAAGGCGGAAGCGGGAAGGAGCCGGAAAGCGGAAGCGGGAGCGAACCGGGAGAAGCCGGATGGATCCGGGCGGGGCCCGCAACGGGCGGAGGCTCCCGGCAGGCAGGGAGGGCGAGGAAGGGGGGGCCGGAGCCGACCTTTCGGCAAGTTGCGCGATATCCCTCCGGGCAAGGCACGTCGGAGCGGACCCCTCGGAGCGGGCGCCTCCAGCGCCGATCCCCCCTTTTTGCTTGTGGTCTGCCGCTTCACTTTCCAGAGTCTATCCGCTATCTTTGCCGTGGGCGCCAGGGGCTTCCCCGGGCTGGGCCAAGGGCGTACCGGGGAGTTTCGCGGAAGTTTCGCCGGTTCTGAGCCGCACGGCCCCGCTGGCTCACTGGCTTGCGTCGCTCCCCGTTTTCTTCCGCCGAGCTTGCGGGGCCGCTCTCCCGGCTCCCATCCCCGGAACCAATCGCCGCGCCCGAGTCCCAGGCTGACCGATCCAAACCCAAAACTCAAAGCCCGAAACCCTAAGCCCAAAGCCTTAAGCTCAAAGCCATAAGCCATAAGCTCAAAGCTTTCAGCCCAAAGCCCTAAGCTCGCGTCACGGCGTTTCCTCCCCGCTCCCCCGCGGGGCCAAGGGGTAATCCAATGGAAGAGTGGCTCCAGGCGGTCATAAGGCTCCCGTCGACAGCGTCGGAGGCAGCCTCGGCGGCCCTTTTCGAGGCCGGGTGCCGGAGCGTCTGGGAGGATCTCCCGGACTCAAAAGGCCGCGCGGTGCTCAGGGCCGCCTTCGGTACGGACGACGCCATGCGCCTCATGACGGAGCTTCCCCAGGCGGCGGAGCGCATAGCCGAGGCCTTCGGCCTGGGATCGGGGGAGGTGGGCATAGAGCTCGAGGTGAAGCTTTTGGAGGACTGGGACGCCGCCTGGAGGAAGGACCAGCTGCCTATACGGGTGACGCCCAGGCTCGCGGTGTGCCCCTCCTTCTGGAAAGGCGACCCCTTCGATCCCCCCCGGGAGGGGGAGAGGCCCACCGAAGTCGTCCGCATGAGTCCCGGGGCCGCCTTCGGGAGCGGGAGGCACCCCACGACCTTCCTTTGCCTCAAAATCCTCTCGGATCTTTCTGAGGCCGAAGAGGCCGCGCCTGAGGGCCCCGCCGCCGCCTCGGCGGCCCCGGACGGCGAGGCTGGCGGCGAGGCGTCCAGCCCCAAGGGCGGTCCCGCCGCGGACGGATACGCGTCGGCTGCCCTGTCCCCGTTCCCGTCCAGGAAGAGGATACTGGACCTGGGCTCGGGCAGCGGGATACTCGCCATTGCCTGCGCCATGCTCTTCCCGGACTCGGAGGTCCTGGGCCTCGACACGGACGCGGACACGACCGGAACGGCCAGGAAGAACGCCGAGGCCAACAATGTGCTAAGGCGCGCGGAGTTCCGCTCAGGCACCCTGGACGGGAGCTTCGGCGGCTTCGACGTGATTGCGGCCAACATCACGCTTAACCCTCTTTTGGGGCTGGCCGGGGAAATTACCCGCGCCGCCAGGCCCGGGGCGAGGCTCGCGCTCTCTGGGCTCCTGGCCGACCAGGCCGAGGAGTGCGCAAGGGCCTACCAAAGGCAGGGATGGCACTGGCTACGGCACCTGGGCCAGGCCGAGTGGTCCGCCTTGGAGATGGCGTTTCCCGGCGGGGCCGGCGACGAGGGCGACGGGGCCGAGGGCGGGCCGGATCCCGCCCGCGACATCGTGTCCGAGCCCTCCTTGGAAACTCCCCCTCCCGAAATCATGCTCCCCGCCGGCCCGGACGGCGGCTCCGAGCGTCCGTGAGGACCCCGAGGCTCTCGCTTCGAGGCTCCGCGCTCGTTCCGCGCGGCGCGGCGCAGACGGCCGCATCCGCGCCCTCCTCCATCTCCGCATCCGCGCCCGTCCCCTCTTCCGCCTCAACGGCCTGGCCAGCGCCCTCCCCCGCCTCAACGGCCTGGCCAGCGCCCTCCCCTGCATCAACGGTCGCGCCAGCGCCCGCCTCCGCCCGCTCCTTCCCGCCCGCGTCGCCTCCCTCCCCTTTTTCCGCCTTCGGAGGCGAAAGCTTGGCTTGCGGCGACGTCTTGTTCCTTTCCCCATCCGAAGCCCGCCACGGCGCTCTCGTCCTGAGGCTCAAGGCCGGGGACCGCGTCGAGGTCCTGGGGGCGGGCGCCCTTGCCCAGGCGGAGGTCCTCTCCTCCTCCAAGGGGCCGCCCCCGGCGCTGGCGGTAAGGATCACGGGGCCTTTCGGAAGATCCCCCGCGCCTCCGCCGCCCGCCGTCGCGGGGATTTCCCTGGTCCGTCCCCAGGCCTTCGAGTGGGCCGCCGAGAAGGCCTCGGAGCTCGGGTGCGCCCTGCTGGTCCCCGTCGTCGCCGCCAGGTCGCGCTTCCGCGGCCCGGACCCCGCCGGCAGGCTCGTAAGGAGGGCGAGGCTTTTGGCCGCCGAGTCCCGCAAGCAGTGCGGCAGGGACTCCGAGATGGAGGTTTCCGACCCCCTGACGCTCGCGGCATTCCTGGAGGGGCTCGGCTCGCTCTGCGGCCCGGAGGTTCCCGGGGGCCGGGAGTTCCGGGATGGCCCAGAATGCCCGGGAGGCCCGGAGGGCACGGAAGGAGGAGGGCGCCAGGAAGCCTGTGAGGGCCCGGAGGGCTTGGAAGGCTCCGGCAGCCTCAAGTCGCTTGGCTCCGGGCCCGAAAGCCCCAAGCGTCCGACGGCTCGGCCGATCCGGCTCCTGGCGGACAGGGACGGACCGCCCGCCTTGAAATTCCTGGAGGGGTTGCCGCCCGGCGACCTGGACGGCGGCCCCGCCGGGATCAGGCTTTCCCGCCCCGCCCTCCTCGTGGGACCGGAAGGCGGGCTGGACCCCGAAGAAAAGGATGCCGCCTTCAGGGCGGGCTTCATGCCCGTATCGCTCGGGCCCTACACGCTGAAAACCGAGACCGCGGCGACGGCGCTTCTCGCGGCGCTCGCGGGCGTCTTCCTCGCCAGGCGCGGTACGCCCCGGAACCCTTGAGGGGGGCCGGCTTGAGGCGGGCCGACTTTGAGGCCCGTCGGCTTTGAGGCGGGCCGGCTTTGAGGCGGGCCGGCTTTGAGGCTGCGGGCGTGAGCGAAAGCCGCGTCTTTTTCGCGCGCTGTTGAAATCATTTCGCCGCCGCCGCTCGCGGTGTTGACTTTATCCGGTTCAAGGCCATAAGGTCTTACGCGTAAGGGGAGCCAGGCCCCTCACGCGCGCGCTCCTTTCAGCCAGGGCGGAGCTCCCGCGGACTGATCCGGAATCCGCGCGCCGGGGGCCCAGCCAAGCCCCCGCAAAGCGCCTCGATAAAGCCCCGCGGCCTACCCCGGCGGGCCAGCGGTCGCCTTTTTCCCATGATCACCATCACTACCGAGGCGTCCCGCCGCCTCCTCGACTACCTCGCCTCCAGGAACGCCCCCCTCTCAGTGAGGATCTTCGCGCCAAAGCTCGCCTGCGGGCCTTCGGGCTCGCTTTCCTTAACCGTGGACGGACCCGCCCCGGGCGACCACGCCGTGGCGGGGGGCGGCCTCACCCTTCTCATGGACAGAGCCCTCCTGGACCGGACCGGCAGGATCACCATAGACTACGGCGCCGACGAGGACCGGGAGGGCTTCACCGTCCGGTCTGAAAAGGAGCTCCCCGTCCGGGAGGCTTGCTCCGCCTGCGACGGCTGCCGGTAGCCGGCGGCCGGTTCCCCGGAAGCCGTCCGCGTCCGGCCTCCCTCGCCGGACGAACCTGCTTTGCAAGGCCCGGCCAGGGGCAGAACTTCGGAGGCCTGGCCATTTCGCCGCCGTTCGGCCTGACCGCCCGGCAGCCGTCCGCAGGAGCCGCCGGGCTGCGGTTCGGCCGAGCCGCCGGACTGCCGTCCGCAGGAGCCGCCGGGCTGCGGTTCGGCCGAGCCGCCGGACAGCCGTCCGGCCGGGACGCCGCCGCCCCGGCCCTGACTCGTCAGCGCCAAAGGAAGGAGGGCCGCGCTTCCCCCCCTCTTAACAATCCGTCCGCAACGCCAAGGCCGCGCCCCAACGTCCGGCGCGTCCCTATGGGCCCCAAACGGGACGCCGGCCTTCCCGAAGGACCGTTAAGCCCCCTGCGGGCCTCCAAAGCCCGCGAAGAACCGTGACGCCTCCCGAAAACCCCGGCTCGCCGGAAACGGGGGGAGGCGGAAAGGCTTGTGCCCATGACCGCGCCAGATCCCTCGAAGAACGCCTGGGAGGACTTCAGCCGCCACCCCTTCTGGGAGGACTTGAAGGCCTTGGACCCCGCCGTCGTGGCGGAGAAGTCCGGGGCGTCCTTCAGGGAGGAAGACGGGGGGATCGCCTACGCGGTGGACTTCATGGGCGGAGAGTACGAACTCCGCACTTCGGACTCGTCCGCCCGCTCCCCCCTTGGACGGGCTGAACTCGCCTACTACCCGAAGATCGTGCTCCTGGCCTACCTGGTCAAGTCCGCGACGGGCCCCGCGCCGGGGCTCGCCGGGAAGGAGGTCGGCCCCCAGAGCCTCCCCTGGGGCGATCTCTTCTTCACGGGGCCCCACGAGCTACCCAAGAAGCAGCTTGCCGACGCCTTCGGGAGCGATCCCGGCGCCCTCGCCCGTGCCTCGGAAGCGCTGGGCGCCGCAAGCCGCTCCGGCCTCGCATGGAAGGCGAGGCTCCTTCCCTACGTCGAGGTCTACTGGTACCTGGACCCGCCCGACGACGAGTTCCCCGCCGGAGCCCGCTTCAATTTCGACGGGAACATCTGCTACTATCTCACCCTGGACATGATCTTCGGACTCACGAACTATCTGGCCGACTGCCTCGTCTCGCTCAAAGGCGCGTGACTTGCGGCCTCCGCCAGGATCTGTCCCCCTCGCCGCAGTCGCCCGGGGCGAGTCCCGGGCGCAGGCCGCGCGCACCCCGCCCGCTCCCCGCATCCCGGCCTGAACCCCGGATCCCGACAGAAAGGCTTGCGCCCCAGTGACGCCCCCTCTCCCCCCTTCCCAGCCTTCCCTGCCTTCCCCGCCGTCCCAGCCGTCCCAGCCTTCCCAGCCTTCCCAGCCTTCCCAGACGCTTCCGCCGTCTGAGCCGTCACCTCCCCCAACCCAAGACGACAAGCTGGACTTCTCCAAGCACCTGCTCTGGGACGACCTCGCGGCCCTGGACCCGCAGACGGTCGCCGAGAAGTCCGGGGCCGCGGCGGCCCTCGAAGACGGCTTTCCGGTCTACACCCTGGACTTTTTAGGCGCCCCCTACGCTCTCCGCGCCTCCTCCAGGAGCGCCGTCTCCCCTCCGGGCCGGCCGGAACTGGCCCGCCAGGCCAAGATAGTGCTTCTGGCCTACCTAGTGGCGTCCGCGTCCGGACCTGCTCCGGGGCTTGCCGGAAGGGAGCTCGCGCCCGCCGCCCTCCCCGGCGGGGCCCTATTTTTCCGGAAATACCACGAGCTCCCCGGTGCCCCCCTGGCGGAGGCCTTCGGCGGCGCCCCGGAGGAGCTGGACCGGGCCTCGAGGGCCGTAGGCGCCGAGAGCGCGGGGACCCTGGCCTGGAAGTCCAGGGTCCTTCCCTGCGTGGAGATCTACTGGTACCTGGTCCCGGCCGACGAGGAGTTCCCCGCCGAGGCCCGTTACAACTTCGACGCCAACGTCTGCTATTACCTCCCCTTGGACGCTCTCTTCGGGCTCACCTGCTCGCTCGCGGACTTCCTCATATCGCTCAAAGGCTCGTGACTCGCTGCCTCCGGCAGGTTCGATCCCCTTAACCCCGGCGCTCCCGCGCCCCCCCCCACCCCCAGCCGGCAACCCCGGCTCCGCACAGAAAGGCCGACGTCCCAATGACGCCCCCTCCCCCGAAAACCCCGACTTCCAAGCCGTCCCCTCCCTCCAAGGCGCCTCAGCCCTCCAAGGCGCCTCAGCCTTCCAAGGCGCCTCAGCCTTCCAAGGCGTCCCCGCCTTCCAAGGCGTCCCCGCCTTCCAAGGTGCCTCAGTTGCCACCGGACTTCTCCAAGGACCAACTTTGGGACGAGCTGGCCGCCCTGGACCCGCAGACGGTCGCCATGAAGTCCGGAGCCTCGCTCGGCTTCAAGGACGGCTCTCCGGTCTACACCGTGAACTTTCTGGGCGACCCCTACGCGCTTGATGCCTCCTCCAGGAGCGCGATCTCCCCTCACGGCTTGCCGGAACTGTACTGCCAGGCAAAGAAAGGGCTTCTGGCCTACCTGGTGACGTCCGCGTCCGGCTCCGCCCCTGGGCTGGCCGGCAAGCCGATCACGTTAGCCGTCCCCCTCGGTGGTTCCCTCGGCGACTACAGCTGCTACCGTTACTACCACGAACTCCCCGCGTCCCCCTTGCTGGAATTCTTCGGCTTTGCCCCGGAAGAGGCACTGGACAGGGCCTGGTCGGCGATAGGTGCCGAGAAAATATTCCCCTCCACCTGGAAGGTCAGGGTCCTTCCCTTCGTGGACTTTTACTGGTACCTGATTCATCCCACCCCGTGGGTCGATTATTTTGACCTCGACGAGCCCCCTCCCCCCCCCGATGCCTACTACAGCTACGACTGTAACGTCTCCGACTACCTGCCCTTGGACGCGGTCTTCGGACTCGCAAACTCGCTGTCGTTCATCGCCATATCGCGCAGTGGCGTACGCGGGGCAGCCGAATGGATTCAAGATCTTCAAAATATCGCCCTCCGGGACTCAATAAGCGGGCGCTACCGCAAGGGTAAAGGCAGGCGCAACGCAAGCCGAAAACGCCGCGGATAAAGCTCATCGGCACGGACGCGGACGAACTGTTTGGGGCGGGCGTCCCGCCTCCGGCGGCGACGGCGCTTTCCCGCCAGAGATCGGACACGGGCCGAGGCCCGGCGGTTCACGATTTCAAGGCCGTTATCCCCTGCTGGCGCCGCGACGCACTCGGCCGATTCGCGTGAAAGGTTTTCTCGCGGCGTACCCCCGGGGAGGCCGCGACATGCAGCGCGCGACCCGCTGTACCTTTCACGGGCCGGTGCGCCGCCCGTTGCGTGCTGGCGCGGCTTGAAAAGCAATCCGGCGCCTCGGCGCTGGGATGCCCCAACATGCTGCGGGACGGCATGGCGCCGCGGCTTTCATGGGGAGGGCGTCGGAAACCGATTGGACGCGGACAGAGCCAGCCGGTCAGGCCGCTCAAGAAAATCATCCGCAAGATATCCGTCTCGGAGGCTCGGACCGCCGCCGACGTGGCCGCGCTTAAGGCCGGGACGCCTTTCGGGGAGGGA
>JAIRZX010000386.1 GCA_031267005.1 Deltaproteobacteria bacterium | reverse complement strand
GAAAAGGCGGACGGGGGAGGCCTGGCGGAATGGCGGGGCAGGGCGGGCGGACGGAAGGGACGGGGCCGGGCGGGGTAATCGGCCGCGGGTCAGGGCGAGCCGTCGCCCTCGCCGGGGGCCGCTCCGGCCCTGCGGGGGAGCGCCGCCGAGATACCCATCAGGCACAGGCCCGCGGCGTAGACCAGGAATATCATGAGAAGCCACTGCGGCATGGTCATGCCCCAGAATTCGTAGAGGCTCTCGACGCCGCAGGATCCTCCGGGGGTGAAGTGGCCGGGAAGGAGCCTGTCCAGGGGAATGCCCAGCGGGAAGCTGACGCGGCCGGACCGGCAGACGGGCAGGTAGTCGGGGTCCATCTGGGCGGCCAGGTTGATGCCTTCCAAAACGATCGTCCACCTGAGGCCCATGACCGAGCCCGCGAGAGAGAGGGCGAGCCCCGGGAGCTTGCACGCGGGCGACTTCGGGAGGACGGCGCCCAGGAGCCCGCCCGCCAGGATCATAAGCATGGCGAAGCGGATGAGGACGCAGTACTCGCAGGGCGAAAGCTTGAGGTGCCGCTGGAAGTACAGATACGAGAAGAGCTCCAGCGCCAGGGCCGAGAGCCCCCCGCACAGCCAGAGTCCCCGCCCGTCCTGCCAGAGCTTAAGCGTGCCCCAGAAGTCGCCGAAGAGGGCGTCCGGAAGGCCCAGGAGCCCGGCGGCCGGGCCTGAGCCAGCCCGCCCCGGCCCCGCCGGTTCAGTCGGTTCAGTCGGCTTCTGCAACGCGGGCCCTCTCGTCGGCGAGAAGCTTCTGGGCGGTGTCGAAGAAGCGGGCAGCGCCGCCGCGGGATATGGGGAAGGCGTAGCGGCCGTTGACGCCCATGGCGGGGACGGAGTCGAGATCGAGGTTGTTGATGAAGGCGAGCCCCCTCTGGAATTTGGCTTCCGTATCTGGGGAGTTCCACGCGGCCGTGAACTCGGAGGAGCTTATGCCGTTCTGCTCGGCGAAGCGGGCCATCTGGTCGAAGGCCGCCAGCCCCGCCGCGGCGTGGCCGTCGGCGTCGGCTCCGCCCTCGTCCTGCACGGCCGCGAAGATCCTGCCGTGGAGTTCAGCCTCCTTGCCCAGGGTGTCCAGGGCGTAGTAGAGCCGGGCGTGGTTCATCCACAGCGGGTTTGGCTCGTACATGGCGGGGATGCGGACGGCCCTGACGTCCGCGGGGAGGCCCCGGACGAACTGGTCTACGGCGGGGTCTATCCGGCGGCAGGTACCGCAGCCGTACCAGAATATGTACACGAGCTCCAGGGGCTTCTCGGAGTTTTCGGGGGTGAGGGTCAGGACGGAGCCGAGGGCCTTGTAGTCGTCGCCCTCGACTATGGGGTTGGCCTGGGCGGGAGGCCCGGCCTGGGATGGTCCGGCGGGGGATGCGGGGGGCTCCTGGGCGACCGCGTCGTCCGCCAGGTAGAGGTCCTGGTCGGGTGGCCGGCCGCCCAGGAACAGGGCCAGGAAGACGGCGGCGGCTGCCGCCGCCGCGATGCCGAGGGCAATGAGCTTCGGGCGGCGGGAAGGGGGCTTGGCCATGGTTGCGTTTTCTCCGAGGTGGCGGGGGGCGGCGTTAGGGGCTTGCGGGCCGGGCCGGGGGATGGCCCGGGCGGGGGCAGCCCGCTCCGGGAAAGGCCGGTAAAGGGTTCAGGCGGCGGGAGGCGGGAATAAGGACGGCCCGGCTCCGCTGGGATGGGCAGGAAGGGCCTTTGGACGGCTGGGGAAATTCCCGGCGCCGGGGGCTTCCGGGCCGGGCTTGCGAAGCCGGGCTTCCGGGCCGGGCTTTTGAAGTCAGGCTTACGGGTTTCCCGGCCCCGGGGCGGTATGCCAGAGGGAGGCCGGGTTGGGGTGGAAGGAGACGGGAGCGTCCCCGCCGGGGGCGTTTTCGTAAATGACCCCGCAGACGAGCAGATCCCTTATCGCCGCCTCCGTCCCCTCGCCGTCCGCCGCGAAGCGGGCGGAGATCTCCTCCATGGTGGGCCTCACCCCGAATTCCGCGAGCTCCGTCAGGAGGATGTAGAGGGAGGTGGCGTTGACGGAGAGCTTAAGCTTGAAGATCTGGGTGTCCATCATGGCGGGTGCTCTTTCAATTGCGGCCATGAAGGGGTCGCGGGGGGATCGCGGGCGGCTGCCGGGGAAAAGCGGGGCGGGCCGGGGGAATGCCGGCGGCCCGGAGGGAGGCTGGCCGTTCTGGCAAAGCCGGTCCGGCCGGCCGGGAGCGAGGCGTTCTGGCGCGGCCGGACGCAGCCGCTGGCGGCCCGGTCCCCCGGACTTTAATAAACCCCGCGGGGGAAAAAGTCCAGCCCCAGATCGGCGGCCGGGGCGGAGTGGGTAACGGCGCCGGTCGAAACGAAGTCCACCCCAGTTTCGGAGATGGCCTTAACGGTTTCAAGCGTGACCCCCCCCGAGGCCTCAAGGAGGACCCGCCTGGGCGACGGGGCGAAGAAGGCCTCGGCGATGGCCACCGCCTTTTTTAGATCGGTGGGGTCCATGTTGTCGAGGAGCACTATGTCCGCGCCGCCTTCGAGGGCTTCCTGGAGCTGCTCCAGGCCGTCCACCTCGATTTCCACCGGCATGCACACCTCGGCGCCGGCCCGGGCGCGGGCGAGTGGCGCCGGGAACCCGCGTGCGGCGGGGAGGTG
>JAIRZX010000373.1 GCA_031267005.1 Deltaproteobacteria bacterium | reverse complement strand
GGGGCTCCTTCCCCGCCTCCAGCCGGCGGCCCGGGGCTCCTCCGGCCTTTCCTCGCGTCGCTGGCCTTTTTCCTCCTGGGGATAGGCCTATTTTACCTTCTCTCGCCCGGCTTCCGGGAGGCGGCTTCGGCCATTTCCGCCGCCGGACCCTCCGCCTCGCCCGAACCTTCCGCCGAGGACGCCCTCCGCGGCGAGCTTGAGGGCTTGCGGGAACTCTACCGCCGGACGCTTACGGCCTGCCGGCCCGTCGACCCCGAGCCTCCGGCGGAGGAAGTGCCCCCGCTTCTTCCCGATCCGGAACGCCGCGAAGAACAGGCCCCCCCGGCCGGGGACGCGCCGCGGCCCCTGGAGGCCGCCACTCCTCCTCCTCCTCCTCCTCCTCCTCCTCCTCCGCCGCCGCCGCCGCCGCCGCCGCCGCCCGAGCCAGAACCCGAGTCGGCGCCGGAGCCTCCGCCTCCGCCCGCGCCGAAACCGGTACCGAAGCCTGAACCGAAGCCGGTCCCGGACCCTCCGCCCCCGCCCGCGGCCAAGCCGCCTCCCGGCGGCCAGCTGGAGATCCCCGAGGGCGCGAAGGATCTGAGTTTTCTCGAGGGTTGCTGGAAATCAGACGCGGGGCTCGTCGACCGCATAAACGAGATGCCGCTAATGTACGTGTACTGCTTCTCGAAAGGCGGAGGGGCCTCGGTGCGCGTGGAGGAGCTTAACCCCTCCGGAAGCGTCAGGAACACCTGCACCGCCACTGGCAAGGCGACCTTGTCCCGGGGCAGGGTGGTCATCCGCGACAACGGCGCCAAATGTCCGCCGGGGGTCCCCTCCTACGAGAAGGCCACCGTCACCTGCGCCCCTAGCTCCTCCGGGGCCGCCAGTTGCGAGGTGCAGAGCGGCGGCGGCCAGAGGTTCCGGACCCGCTTCACCTATCAGGGCAAATGATCGTGCCCGTGGGCCTGGGGCGGCCGAGTTTCCAAACCTTCCCGGATTCTGCTACCATCTGGTGGGCGAGGGGGTTCAGGCTGGCCGGCCCCCCGGCGCCTGAGCCCGGCGCCAGTCCCCTGCGCCAGGCCCGTCGGCCGCCCATGGCATCCGGACGTCCCGCCCGTCTTGCCGTCGCCCGCGCGGCTTAACCCGCGCTGGAGCTTTCGCGCCGCCGGGACGCGTCCCGCGCGAGCCCGGCCCGAGCCCGGCCGCGAGGCCCACGATGTTTTATGACTTTACGGGGGAAAATCAGTGAGCGGGCAGCTCCTCATCCGTTCCGGGTGCCACGGGACGCCCGAGGAAGCCGGAAACGCCCTAGCCGCCGCCCGGGAGAGCTGGGAGGCGGCCTCGGCCGCGCTCGCTAGCGGCCCCGCCGGATCCCCTTTCTCCCTGGCGGAGCCCAGGGAGGGCCCCGATGGCTCCATCGAGTGGCATACCCAGCTGGACGGCTACGCACGGGAACTCTCCGGCATCGGCGGCCAGGACCGCCGGGACGCCGAGGCCGCCTTGAGGGCCAAGGCCTCCGAGCTGGCGTCGCTCGGGACCTCGCTTTCCCTTTCGCCGGATCCTTCGTCAAAGCCAGCCGCGAGGCTCATGTCGCGCTTGGCGGCCGCGCTCGCGGCCAGATCTGCCGGCGTCACGGGCCCCGAGACCATCTGGGTGGTGGGCGCGGTCCCGGTTCTGGCCGGCTGGGGCGTGCCCAGGCCAGCGGCGCCTCCCGCTCCCCCTGAGCCCCCCGACGAAGCCACCAGCAGGCCGTCGGCTTTCCCGGTTGAGCGCTTCCCGGCACCGGCCCCCGGCCCGCCTGCCGGCCCTGCCGCGCGGGAGGGAGAGGGCCCCGGCGCCCTCCGCGTGTCGCTCGCGGCGCTGGGGGCCTTCCTTTTCGCGGTGCTCATATTCTGGCTCCTGTCCCCGGGGTTCCGGGACACGGCCGCGGCCGTCCCGGAGGAGGACCCCGCGGCCGGGGCGGGCTCCGAACGCGAGCGGGGCCTCCGCGCGGAACTGGACGGCCTCAAGGATCGCTACCTCCGGACCCTGTCGGCCTGCCGTCCCGAAGAGCCGGAGCCGGTGGACACGTCGCCGCCCGAGCTGCCGGGACCCGAGGCTCCGGAAGCGGTTCCTCCCTCCGCAGGGGACGCCCCCCTTCCGCTGGAGGCAGCCGAGCCGCCCCCGCCGCCGCCGGAGGAGGAACCCGAGCCCGAGCCGGAACCAGCAGTTGATGCCGATCAGCCGCCGAAGCCTAAGCCGCCCGTCGCCAGTGCGAAGGCCCCCGCCGAGCCCAGGAACAAGGCCGGGGGACAGCTGGTCATACCCAAAGACGCCAAGGACCTGGGATTCCTCAAGGGCTGCTGGAGATCCGACGCGGGAATGTACGACACGATTAACAGGATGCCCATCATCTACGTGTACTGCTTCACCGAGTCCGGCGGCGCCAGCGTCCGCGTCGAAGAGAAAAACCGCGGCGGCGCCATCAGGAACGTCTGTACGGCCTCTGGCCGGGCGACCCTGTCCGGAGGCAGGGTCGTCATCCGCGACACCGGCGCGAAGTGCCCTCCCGGCGTGGCCCCCTACACTCCAGCCACCGTCACCTGCGAACAGAGTTCCGGCCGGGCGGCCAGCTGTTACGTCCAGAGCGACGGCGGCAGGAGGCTTACTACGAGGTTTACTTACCAGGGCTGAAAGCCCCGGCGCGCGGCTGGCCTCGGCCCCGTGCTTCCCGGCCTCCTCGCAGTCAGGGAAGGAACGCCTGGAGGCGCAGGGCTCCTCCGCCCCGGCGACGGGTATTCCCGCCTGGGCGCATTTGCCCCCGATCATTTTGGCGGACGCCGGGAAAGGGACGTCCGCGAAGTTTAGGGTGGTCCGTTCCCCAGCTCGATCCGCCGTTTCCTGCCTTCGGTGCAGCCCGCGAACAGTACGCTGGCGCCGCCGAAATCCAGGCAGTCCGCCGCCGTCCGGGACGCGGTGCGAAAGTTGCCCCAGCCCCTGGGTGCCCTCGTGCCTGACAGTCGCCGCTCCTCCTATCCTCCTCTCCTCCTATCCTCCTTTCCTCCTTGCCTCCTTTCCTCCTTTCCTCCTTTCCTCCTTTCCCTCTTCCCTGACACCCTCCTTTGCCCAGCCAGTCCTCCGGCGCCCGGCTTCGACCCGGAACGCCTCGCCTCGTCC
>JAIRZX010000053.1 GCA_031267005.1 Deltaproteobacteria bacterium | reverse complement strand
TCTCAGCTCATCTCAGCTAATCTCAGCTAATCTCAGCTCATCTCAGCTAATCTCAGCTCATCTCAGCTAATCTCAGCTAATCTCAGCTCATCTCAGCTAATCTCAGCTAATCTCAGCTCATCTCAGCTCATCTCAGCTCATCTCAGCTCAACTCATCTCAGCTCCTATCAACTCATCTCCTCTCACCCTCTCGATATCACTCCAGTCAGCGTCCCGGTCCCGCTACCTTCGTCCTCGCAAATCCTCTTCAGCCGCCGGCCCAAGCAAGCCCCGCCCGCCTTCGCAAGCAACCTCCAATCGCCGCGGCGAATCAGTTCGTACCGCTCTCGCGGGGATTTCCGTCCAAAAACGAAAAAAGCCCCCCGCGCCCCGCCGTTTCGCGGGTTTCGGGAAGCAGTGAACTCTTCAAGCAACCGCGGGAGGGGGGCCCCGCCGTCTTGAGGCACACGGCCCTGTACGGTCCTAGAGGGGGGCCAAAGGGCCCCCCGCGCCGCTGCTGTTAAATGTGCTTGCTCAGGAGGAATGACTTCGTGGTCAGGGACGCGGCCCTGTTGGTCCCGATGCGGCCGTTGGAGTAGCTGTGCTCCAGGGACTTCGCGAGATCCAAAGTGGCCGCGGCGGCCAGGGCCGCGCCGAAGCCCGCTCCGACTCCGAAGCCGACCGTCGTAGTGGAAGTGAAGCTGGCGCTGAACTCCACGGACTCGCTCATGCCGGCCTCTATCTTGCCGTCGGAGTTCACCGAGACGCTGAACTCCCTCTTCCAGCCCACGGACACCGAAAAGCCGGCCGTGTGCGTGACGCCCAGCCCGGGCCAGCCTCCGATGGAAATGGAGGAGGCGGTGAGCATGTCCACACCCATCTTGAGCGTGGCCAGGTTCCTTATCCGCTCCGCAAGTCGCTCGTCCTCCTTGACCGCCCGGTTGATCTCCTGGGTCATGGTCTTCTGGAGGTACTCGTCGAAGAGATCGCGCTTGGCGGCGCCCTTCGCCCGGTTCTCCGCGGAAGCCTTGGCGGCGCCCTGGACCGCGGCCCTCGCCACGGCCTCGGATACCGCGTAGCCGGAATTGGAGTCCTCCGCCGCTTCGGCCGAGGCGGCGGCCGCGCTCACGGCTATGGAGGCGGCGACGGCGGACTCGCCCGCAGTCGCCGCGGCGGCCTTGTCCATGGCCTCCAGCCGCTCTCGGACCTTGTCCACGGCCTCCAGGACGTCTTCGTCCTCCTTGAGTTCCGCCAGGATCCTCGCGGCCTCCTCCGCGGCGAGCTCGTTCGCGAGGTAGTCGACTGCGGCGGCCACCGCCTGCGCGCCCAGCTCCCCCTTCGTCACGGTAAGCTCGACTGCCGCGGACGCCGCGGCCCCCCCGGCCTGCTCGGCCGCGGAGAGCCACTGCAGATCGGCGGTGAAGGACTTCTTCTCCCCGTCCGCCCGCTCCTTCCCGAAATAGTCGTTCAGCGCACCCGCGAGCGGGGTCCCCTCGTAGCCTTTGGGGCCGTCGTTTAAGAAGCCTACCGCGTCGGAGACCTTCTCGAGCATCCTGGAAGCCTTGTCCAGGGAATCCTGGTTAGCCCCCGGCGTGGCCAGGGTGGCCATGGCCGAGTCCTTGATCTTGCCCAGGAACTCAGTCACGGCGACGGCTATCCGGGACTCGGTTACGGAGCCGTCGGTCGAAAGCAGGATGTTCGCCATGAGGCGGTTGGCCTCGTCGTCGCCGAACAGGGTCTTCGCCTCGCCCACGAAGTCCGTGACCGCCCTCACCAGGGTCTTGTTCTCCTCGTCGGAGTGGCGGTTCCTCTCTTCCGCCAGCCTGTCGGCCGCGACGAGGCTGGAAAGGAGGGACGCGGCGAAGCTTTTGGAGAGGGCCCCCTTGCTCTCCTGCGCGGCCTTCGCGCCGGAGGCCTCGGCGCCAAGCTTGGGGGTCTCGATCTTCAGTGCGCTGTTCTCGAGCTTCTGCCTGAACCTCGAAGCCAGGGTGCCCCCGTAGAGGCTCCCGCTCTTGATGTTTAGCCCGCCTACTGGCGTCGTAAGATTCAGCATCACTAAACCCCGCTCGCCCCAGGTTCCCGGACTTGGGGCAGTCGCATTCTTTTGGTAAAGGCAACCCCTTCTTTCTTCTTCAATCGGCTGAAGCCGTAACCAATATAAGGCGCGCAAATTTACATTGCGAGGAAGCGTCCGCTTGAGGAAAGCTCGCGAATTTTTAGGCTTCCGTCTAAAACCGCTTGATCCTCCTACTGCGGGAGGCCTTGCGCCCGCCGCGGCGTTTTCCTCGCGCGAAAGGCGAGCCAACTTCAAATCTTGCGGAATTTTCAAGCGCTTGTTCTTATGCCGTACGGCTTTACGCGTTACCACCCTCTTAAAGGAGCTGGCGCGGCGCCGGAGCTTCGCCTGGACTGACGCGCGAGCGCCCTTGCCGCAACCCTCAAGCCCCCATTCGAGCGACGCCCGGGGCCCGTTGGAGCGCAACTTTCACAAAGTTCGAAAAATATCGCCCGGAAGGGCCGAAAAAAATTTCGCCAGCGCGAAAAATAATCGTCCCGCGCCCGGAAAATCCCCTCCGTCCGCCCCGCTTCCGTATTCCGGAACAGGCGGGCCGTCCCGCTCCGCGCCGCAACCCGCGCGGATATTGGCAAAACCTGCCCCCGCCCTCCCCGGCGGGCCCGCCGGGGAGCCGGGAGGCCACAATCTATGGGCTGATTTAAGCCGCTCCGGCACTATGCCGATAAATCCCAACCGAAACCGTTCCCCGGACTGCGCGAATGCCCCCGCGCCAGACACGGCCTGCCAAAACCGCGACGGCGCCTCCGCAGTCGCTCCCCGATGCCGCCGGGCGGAAAAATCGCCGTCCTCAGCGCGCGGGAGGCGGCGGCATCAGCTCAAACCGTCATCCCCAGCCGCCGAGGCTCAAGGCCCAAGGCCTGATTCCACTGAGAAATCCCTCCCTTCTCACCCGCCCTCATCGGACCCCAGAGAGTGACGGCAAACCAACCGCAAACAGCTTTGGCAGAACGCAAGCGTCTGCGCGGATGACTTATCGGCACGCCCCGGCCGCCCTGGCAAGCTTCCCTCGCGCCCTTTCCGCCCGGCTTTCCCGCCGGAACAAGCCTTCCACGCAACCAGTCCGCCCCGCGCTTGACGCGCTGCAGATCCCCTGCGGACGGATATTTCCGACATTTTCCGTCCTTAGGGGCCGGACCCAATTCCAGGCTGGGGGGCAACTCCCTCCGAAACTGGCCGCACGCGCCCGGGACATGGCCGTCGCCACCTAACGCTTTTCCCGCCGCCGCACAATGCCATGCTGGCCGCCTTCCCCTCCGGCGCTTGGCTCGCATCCGAGCGGGCGGGTTGACTGATCTTCCACCTGAAAGGATACGCGGGAACTACGGCCATCCCGTCTTTCACGGAGCATCCTGCCTCGCGGCGGTTGTCAGGTTTTCCGCAACGAAACCACCGGTTCCGGGCTCGGCAGGGACTGGTCCCGGGGCGGCCCTGCGGAGGGCAATCGCGAGCGGCCCGGCACGGCCCGGCACGGCACGGCCTGGCCAGTGACGAGGCGGAGGCGAGGGCGCTGCTCGCCGCCCGGGCAGTTTCCGGCCCGCCCCAGCCGGAGGCGCCCCCCGAACCCCCTGCGGCGCGGCCTGCCGCCCGCCGCCGTTCGCTTGGCGCCTCGGGCAAGAGGCTGCTGGAGGCGGCGATCTCCAAGGCCCGGGTATTCCTGGCCGGGCCCGTCTCCTTCTTCGGCTTCGCCCTCAAAACGGTCGCGGAAGGAGTTGGCGTCGAGCCCCAGTTCGGGAAAACGGTCTGGGAGTCCGACCCGGGTTCCGGGCTGGGGCGGGGATTCGACCTGCCCGGGAAAAAGGGGATAAGGAGTCGGGGATGTCGGAAGGAACGAACGGGGGGCCGTTAAGGAGCCCTAACAATTTGGAGCCGAAGCGCGACGGGCAGGCGCAGGCGCCTGCGGAGGCGGGGGCCGCCGCCGCCCTGAATGTCCTGGCGGAAGAGACGGAAGGGGCTCTCGGCGGCTTGACGGCCGGGGGCCCAGGCTCATGGACAACCTGCGCGCCATGGCAGCTGAGCTGAAAACGCGCCTGGGGCCTTTAGATTTATGCACGGCGGAGGGCTTGCCCCAGTTCCGGGGCAAAGCCGGGTATCCCGGCCCGGGCCCGGCCGGGCCAGCTTCGGCGAACCCCAGCTGAGCCCGGCGAGGGCCTGGACGTTTGATGGCGCCTGGCGCACCGGATGAAGCTGGAGACAGCCGTCCCATTGCCGGAAAAGGGGGCCCATCCCTCGGTTTCCCGGACCTGGCCCTGTCTTCCCCGTCCTGCGGGGCGCAAGGGAGCCTGACGGCGGAACTGATCAGGAACCTGGCGGCGGGCTGGAGGGCTGGGGGGGGGACGGAGCCGCCTCCGCCTGGCCCAGGGGCAGCAAGGGAGGCCGCTCCCCGCAGCCAGACCGGCTTTTTTGCCCGGTAACGGACGCAGGCGGGGTTCGGCGGAGCGGGCCTCGGGCCGTCCCCCCCCCCGCTCCCGTCATTCCTGCCCCGCGGCCTGGAAGCCGCCTTCGGTAACGAAGGCAGCTGACTTTTTTGTCTTCGAGAGCGACCGCGTTGCCGGCCTCGCCGACGCCGTCGTCTCAGCGGAGGGCGCGGCGACCAAGCCAGCGCTGCGCGGCCGGACTTCACGGCGGCCTTCGCGGCCTTCGGCCGCTGTTTGGGAGGGCCGGGCCTGACGCCGGGGCGGGGGAGCGGTTCGCCCCGGGCCCCGTGGGCCCTTGACGGGTTCCGGCAGCCTGGCGGAAAACGGCGCAGGGTTCTCCGCCGCCCTGCGGCCCGGGGCCGGGACGGGACGCGCGGCCGGCCTGCGCGGGCCGGCTAGTTCCCGCCGAGGGGCAGGAGGCTGCCCGGGAGCGAGGCTGCCGGCTCGGCCGCGCCCTCTCCGGGAGCGGCTGACTGACCAGGAAAGTCGCTATCCGGCACCTGGCGCCGGACGGCCCGGGCTTGCGCCCGTTTCGGGTCCCTTCCAGCTCCGCGGCATGGCCCAGGGGCCGTTCCCCGCGCTCCGGCAGTCCAGTCCACCGGAACCCGTCCCCGGGCCGGGGTCACGGGGGCCCGGCGGCGGCCTCCGGATGAAGCCTCTCCGGGGGAGGGAAGCGCCCTGTCCGCATCCGGAGGGCGCGTCCTCCCGGATGCGGACGCGGCGGAAGCCCGAGAAAATAAAGGGCCCGTCTCCGGGCCGTTAAGGCTGACCCGGGCCTACGCCCCTGCTTGCCTCCCTTCGTCAGCGCCGGACAGCCGTCCCGGGCTGGCGCCAGGTCCTCCCTCCCTTAAAGGGAGGGGCGTCAGGATCGGGGGGGGAGGCAGTCGAGACGGCGGGAAGGCCGGTCGGGAGTCCCCCCGCCTACCTTACACTCGTTATCGTAAGGGGCCCCGCCGCCGACCGTCGCGCGAAGCCGCCCGCGAGGCTTATCGACGGTTTGGCACCGCCCGGAACGGCAAAGGCGCGGACCCTCTCTCCCCGCCGGTTCGTATCGGAGAAGCCGGGCCTGGCCGCTGATCCCGCCCGCCAGCCAAGCCGCCGGGAGGGGTACGGGCGCTCGGGGCGGGTCCGGTCCGGGTCGCGGGAACTGGACTGGCAGAACGACGTTCCGGGCGGCGGCGGCCGACGCCCGGCCGCGGATCGCGTGTTCCCGCCGCGCGGCAAAAGGGCCGCGCCGGAAGCCGGCCTGGGCGTCGGGAGTTTCAGGTTTCGACGAACCGCGCGGCGACCTCGGTCCTGCCGCGTACTGCCACGGCAATGCAAATTACCTCGTAACCGGCGGCCCTGTAGGGACCGGCGTAGTCCATGTCCCTTATCTGGGCTTCGGCGGCGTCCAAGGCGGCGGACAAATCCTTCTCTCTTGCCGCGTCTTCCGCAAGCTTCCGATCGGTTTCCCCGACTGCGCCGTCCTTGAAAGCGCTTTTGCCGACATGGCGGTGTTTAAGCTCGATTACCACGCAGACGTCGTTACGGAGGAACAAGGCGATGTCAGGCCTCCCCTCGCCCCCTGGCACTTCGCTCAGGACTTTAAACCCGGCGGACAGGAGGGATCCGTGGAGAATCCCGTGGTAAAAATTTTCGGATTCTGGGTTTTCCGCCGGAGCGTCCGGTTGCCCGGTTTGCCTGGCCGCCGGGTGCTGGCGGTACGAGACTGAGACTAAAAGGTCATGGAACAGGCTGGACAGTTCGTCGGAGTTCTTTTGCAAGACGGCGGACGGAAATCTTTTCGTTAAACTGCTTAAATATTCGTCTTCAATTTTAAAAATATCAATGAATATGTCGGCCCTGGAACTTTCGTCCACTTCCATGTTTGGCGTTTTGAACGTGTATTCCGTTTTATATGTTTCAATATCATCTTTAACTATCGGGATGGAGATTTCCTCGTTGATTGTCAAATACCCGCTGTGGAACATAACGGGCACCATGCCGACTCCCGACAGCTCCGCGTTTCTGACCCGCTGGTCAGGATAGGCGCCAAGGTCCGGACGGAGGAACTCCAGCGGGTTTTCCCTGACAAGCACGTTAAGATGCGACGGCCTTCCCGTCAACGGCCAGAACGAGCGAAATTTTTTTTCGTCAAAAAAATTGAGGATGGAGTACGGGTTGAACACGCGCTCGTCTCCGAGCCAGTTGTAGCCGTCGTACCATAACTTGATTTGGGTTTTCAGGTCGTCCACGTCGGCGTTCGGCGGAAATTTACCTTTCTTTTTCATGTTATCGAGCGTCGCCCCGAACCTGTCTTCGAAAAGAACGTCTATCTCGCGGCTGGTGAAACCGCATATACCAGCGTATCTTTCGTCAATCGAGATGTCTTTGAACATGTTGGCTCCGGAGTCCAGGGAAGTCATGGCGAACCTGGTTATGCCCGTGACGAAGGCGAAGCTGACGTGTTCAATGTTCTTTTTTATGGACCTGTAAAAATCATGCAGGACATTCCGGCAGGCCAAAGCGAGATTCCTGTCCGAAATATGATCGGTCACCGGAGCGTCGTACTCGTCCACCAGGATGACGGCGCCGACGCCGTGCTTTTCGTGAATGCCTTCCAGGAGATCTTCCATCAT
>JAIRZX010000353.1 GCA_031267005.1 Deltaproteobacteria bacterium | reverse complement strand
CACCTCCCGTACACTACCCAGCTCATCCCGCTCGCCGTGATTTTCTCTTTGAAAAATCTCATGAAGGCGGAGGGCAAAGTCTACAACGAGAGCGAGGTAAACAGGAAGCTCTCGGCCTGGTACTGGTGCGGGGTGCTCGGAGAGCTTTACCATTCGTCCAACGAGACTAGGTTTGTTAACGACGTCGCTGGCATGATGGGCTGGCTCGACGAAACGGGCGAGTTGCCAGACACAATCCAAAGCGCGTCGTTTAGGCCCACCCGCCTCCTGACCCTAAAGACCCGCAATTCAGCGGCCTACAAGGGCATAACGGCACTCATCCTGAAGGACGGCGCCAGGGATTTCCTGACCGGAGAAAAGGTCGAGCGCGAGCAGTTCCACAGCGGCCAGTACGACATCCACCACATCTTCCCGAAGTCCTATTGCGACAAGGAAAACATCCCCGAGTCCCTGCGCGACTGCATCGTAAACAAGACTGCTATTTCCAGCACCAGCAACAAGACGATAGGCGGGAGCGCTCCCAGCAAGTACCTCAAGAAGCTAGTCTGTGATGGCCACGTAACGGAAGCGGAGATCCGCGAGTTCGTATCTACGCATAAAGTGGACGTAAGTTTTCTGGATAATGACGATTTTCATGGTTTTTTCATCAGCCGAGCAAAATCCCTTGTCGAGCTTGTGGCCAAGGCTATGGGAAAACCCGTGGAAGGGCTCGACGGCGAAGAGGTGAAAAAGGCCTTCGGAGCCAGTCTCGCGTAAATTTATCTGCCGGTATAGCCTTATCGCGCTCCAAGCGAGTTCGTACGCTTTCCCTGCGATTGCGGAGTAGCTGACCTGATGGTAATTATAAATTCCAATACGCGAAGTTCACATTAAGCGGTGTCGCGCATGCAAATTTGTTCCATCGGACAAACGAAGCGTCAGTTTCGAGGTGGCCGGGTTCCCTGGCAGCCTGGAGCCGAATGCGCTGGCGGGCCTTCCTGGATGGCGACAGTTCGCGGGAAATCCCGTAACATGCGATACGCTGGTTCCTGAAGTCCTTATGGCGGAGAGGCTGATCGGAAGGCTGGTCTAAGGCGAAGGGCGTCGGGCAAGGGCCTGAAAGGCGACAGGAGGGAGCTTCGTTAGCCAATACCGGTGCAGCCTTTTCGTTGTCTGGGCACACTCGCCCGCTTCCTGCTTGTCCCTACGCGACTTGCCAGCCCGACTCTTGCCAGTGCGGCGCCTTTCTTTCTGAGCCGTACGCCGCGCAACTTTCTGGATCGTACGCCGCACAGCTTTCTGAATTATTGCCGATCCTGCCATATATCCGGAAATAACCAGCTTTAAGATATTTCATTGCCAAAGCAAACCCTGAATATTCACGGAAGGTATTTCGGCTTCAAATTGCCGTTATCTACATGGCCAGTTGTTATAGGCATTATTTTTTCCAGTTTCTTCTCCTTCCAGGTCCCGCGAATACCTGTTTATTCTTACGGAACACTTGCAGTACTCCAACGACTCCGCAGCCGTAAAGGAGAAAGGGCGCAACAGGCGCACCGTATGGAACGCAAACGCTTATCCGGTACCGGATGCCCGTTTCGCCGCCTTGCCGCCCAATCTCATCGTGCACTGCGTCCAGTCCTGCTCCCGCCCGCGCGATTTGGTTCTCGAGCCTTTCCTCTGTTCCGGCACGGTGGGCGTGGTTGCTTCACGCCTCGGACGCCGTTTCGCCGGTATAGAACTCAATCCTGATTGCGTGGACATCGCCGGTAGCCGCCTGGCTTCCGAGTCCTTCAAACTCGACTGGCATATTTAATGCCTGGGCGTTGACGAGCCGCGTGTGCGCGGCATCTGTCCGTTTTATCCTGAATTTTTTGTCCACGTTATGTTTGTTCATTTTTTTCAGCTCCAGCCTGTTCCCTCCCCCTCTGTTCCCTCCCCCTCGATTCAATCTCCCGACTGCCCGCTATTCCTTAAATATTGTTGCCGACTGTCCTTATCGGGACGGGAAGCTCGCTATCGTGCCCGCTTCCATGACAAATACCAGTGAAGCTTGAAACTCCGCAAGGCTGATTTCGTTTTCGGCCGACAGGGATTTATTTTCAGAGGAACGATAGGGAGGACAGCTTGTGAAAGCCATGAACCCGTAGGTGAAGTGAATTGAATTGAATTGAATTGAATTGAATTGAATTGAATTGAAGCGATGCGATGCGATGCGATGCGAGGTGAGGTGAGGTGAGGTGAGGTGAGGTGAGGTGAGTCTAGGATAGAAGAAGCGAGGCGACCCAAGTGGAGGTAAGGAGACACGAGGCGAGGCGAAAGCATGATGCTTGGCTCGGCACTGCCATCAAACTCTTAAGAACTGATTAGGCTAAGGAGAGATTCATGGCAACAGGTTAGTTTGAGAATCTGGAACCTTCCTGGCCCTGACAGTATTTCCTCCGGAGTAAGCCATCCTGACTCTTTCGGGTTGCGTGTTTACCGATGCCCGCTACGGTCCTGCTGGTTTCCAAAGACAACCATTGCCGTTTATCTCCAAACACAACCGCTTGAAGGCACTAATCACCCTGATTTTTTTCAGTTGCGGCTGGCAAGTTTGACAGTTTGACATCAGAGCGGCAGTGCCTTAGAATACTTTAACCGTTGTCACCACGGGCGGCGGCTCCGCGCCGACCGCAAGCCATTGAATTTTTTTCTACCTTCCTTCTCTTTACGGTGAAACCATGGCAGATATCCAAGATGAGCCTTCTGCTTCCGGACAACAGCATGCTCCATCGCCTGGACTGCTAGCTTGCCAAGATCCGCCACTGGCTAACCCGGCTCAGGCGGACATCTGCAGTGCAGCATACTTTGAAGCGTCAGCCTTCTTCAAGCGTTCCCCCTTATCGGCAATTTTCTTCCCGGCAATTCCGATCATTTTCGTGATCTGGAGCTTTCCCTTGAGTTTATCTGGTTTAACATCCACGTTGACGGGGAAGATCGTCGAAGGAACGATTTACATGGCGCTTCAGATATTCTGTTTATCCGCCGTAGCCTCCACCGCTGCGCACCCCCGGCTAAAACCCTCCCAATGCCTGAAAGCGGGCTGTGCCGGAATCCCCGTGCATTTGTTTCTTGGGTTATGCATTATTATCTTAGCTGTGTTTTCCAATTTTTCTTTCACTTTAAGCTTTAAACTCGCTAGGTTAGCCAATTTGCCTAGCTTCACTGGCTTGGCCATTCCCTCCGTTTCAATCGGGGTTCTGTTCTTCGCGTTCTTCCTCCCCTTTTGCCTAGTCGTTCCTGTCATGGCGGCGGAAAGGAAAAGGTTCCTTTCCGCCTTCTGGCGCAGCGTGCAGCTCACCCGCGGCAAACGCCTTGAACTCCTTTCCGTCTTCGTGCCAGTCTTATTTCTGCCTGCCGTTGTTTTTTTATGGGTCTATTTCGGGACATCGGCAATGCATAAGGGATTGCGGTATTCCTGGTACTTTTTTATAATACGGACGCTTTCTTACACGGTCTTCTGGATTATTTTATCATCGCTTCTTTCAGGAATCTATCTGCGGTGCTCCCTCGAGTCCCCTCCGCGGAAGAAGCGTTGTTCCGGACCGTCGCTAGCCGAGCAGGGCGCTGAACCCGTCTGCTGCTCTGATGATTAAATCGTCCTTTCGCCCGAAAGGGGTTTCAGTCCCTTCCTCAGAGCCAGCACGGATTCTCGCCGCCGCCCCGGCAACTGGACAGAGTCTGTCAAGTCGTACAGGACCGAATTTTTTTGAGCCATTTTCTAAGCTCTCTCCCTTTCCGGCCAGCGTGCATTCGGCCCGTTTAGCGCTTTCTTCCGCCTTCGTGGCCCCCGAGTCTGCCGCGGCAACTCGGCCGGCCGTCCGTGATCCGCAGTGACTCCGCATGGATAACCAATGTGTCCCCAGGGACAGCTAAGGTTCCACTGGGACAGCTAAATGGTTTCCCCGGGGAAAGCCGAATGGTCCGCTGGTCAAACCGAAGGCGTCCAGGAATCCCCGAAACCCCAGAATCCAGCTGATCCTTAAAATCTCGACAATCCCGGTTACGCCATACACGGGGAATCTCTGAACAACCCAGCCGGGGCGACTGATCGAAAGGCTTGCCCTCCGCTCAAGGGAGCGGCCAGAGCGCCGCGCGGGTCCGCGCGTTCCAGGGCCCGGGTTCGCCCGGTCCAAAACCCCTGGATCCACCCAAGAGATTGCGTTCCCATTTGATCACACGCCCGATATCCGCTAAAATGACCGGGACGTGCTTTCCGCCCTCTAAGCCGAACCGCAGCGCCGGTCTGCTGGGGGGGGTTGCGCCGATGCCGCGACTTAGCAGCAGAAGGGAGCGAGGAGAAACGGATGCCTAGAGAGTGTGCCGCGTGAGGCGGCTAAGGGCGGGACTGGAAGGCCTGGACGAGGACGACTTCAGGGAGCTTGCCGGCATGGACTCCTTGCTGGAGCTTTGCTCCAAGCGGTCGGCGTCCTTCTTATCCATGGACTGGCGCCCGCCGGGGCCGCCCATGCCCGACCAGCATGACCTCCTTTCCGCCACACGGAACCTTGATGTCCAGCCCCCCTTGCCCCGGCCCGGCGACGAGGGGGCCGGCCGGGGGCCGATGGAGGAAGAAGCCAGGGCGCTGTTCGTGAACGTTACTGCGGCGGCCAGCGCGCGCTCCACCGAGGCCGGGGCCAAAGCCGCCGGGGAGTTGAGCGCCGCTTTCAAGCTGGCCTCCGGTCCCGACGGTTACGGTGCGCTTCGCTGGCTCCTCCTATCGGCGGCGAAGCTGGCGCTCGCCTTTCCTTATCTGGAGCTGACGGACGTCGTTTCCCGTTTGGAACTTCTCCCCCCGAGGCCGGAGTACGGCGCGGAGCTCGCCGAGGCCCTGGCTTCGGCGGCCTTGCGCGGGCTCCGTTTCGGGGGCAGCGCGTCGGAGGCGGACCGCCTCCTTTCCGTCGCCCTGGAGCTCGCGCCCCAGGGAGGCCGCGACCCGTTCTCCCTTTACGCCGCCCTTTCCGAACGCGCGGCCAAGCCGCTCAAGGCGGCCTACGGACCGGGCGAACCCTTGCGCGGGAGGGCCTCGTCGCTCGCCAACGCCTTGAGCCTGGCCCCCCTTCTCCGCGAGCCCGACCAGGCGAGCTTCCTGCCGTGTCGGCTTCTTGCCTCGGAGGGCGACAGCGCCTTAGGCCAACACGATTTGGATCTGGCCGCCACCCTCGGGTTTCCGGAGACGGCCTCCTTCAGGCTGTCCTGGGAGGCCCTCTCGGTCGAGATAGGTATCCCTCGCTCCGCCCCCAAGGCGCCCCGCGAGGCGCTGGAGGCCTTGGAGCGCCTCGCGGAGGACGGGGCGGCGGAGGCGTTCGGGAAGGGCTCCGGACCGGGCTTTACCGCGTCCGTCCTCGCGTCCCGCGTCTTCGGCCGGCGCCTGGCCGGGATGGACCGCGGGGAGACTGAAAGGGCCGTAAGGCTGATTGCCCCTCTCCGCGCCAAGGGTGAAGTGAGCGCCCGCTCCTTCTTCTTGCTTTTCTCATCGGCGAAGGTCAACTCCCCCGCTGCCTACCAGCGGGCCGTCCTGCGGGCCGCTGGAGAC
>JAIRZX010000261.1 GCA_031267005.1 Deltaproteobacteria bacterium | reverse complement strand
CGGACAAAGTGGCTTCATTCGCCTGGAGCCTGGACCCTCCGCTCGCCCCAGTCGGAGAGGCGCCCTCGAGGGTCCTGGGTCCCAAGGGCAACCAGGAGGTATTCCTTTACCTCGTAAAGCGCCAGCCGGGAAGCTACGCCGCCCTCCCCGCCCCTCCGGCTGGGGCTGAGGGGCCGGGAGGGCCCGGCTTACCCGAGTGAACCGGCCCTGAAGTGCCGCCGCTCCCGAGCCAGGCGCGGCCTCCCAGAATGTCCTTCAAATTCAGGCTGCATTGGCGTCCGAGGAACTTAGAGCGGCGCCCAAGACGCTGACCGCGAAGCCCATGCGGCTGACCGCGAAGCCCAAGGTGCCAACAGGGCTGGATGGCCACCGAGTATCTTTTACGCGGCGGAAACGACTAAAACTCCCCTTGGGAATAGGATCCTTGGAAATACGATCCTGGGAAATTCGTTGATTCCACTGTGAAAACCATCTCCCCTCATCCTGTACGCCAGCATTGGGGACTCAGAGTAATGTGCTCGCGAGGTATCCGTTTACGGGGCAGAAGACCTCCCCCGCCACTGGTCTGTGGCCTGCCTCCCCCATAACCCGGGACCGCCTCCAGCCTGCCAAGGGCCCGCCCCTCCCTTGAGCCGGTGAAAGGATACGCTCGAATCGGCGGGGGGAGCTATGGCCGCCCCTTCACTTATGGAGAATTCGACTGCGTGGGGGCGCAGGTTTTTCATTTCGTGGGGGGCGCAGGGTTTTCGCAACGGAACCAATCCTCCCCGCCCGTCGGTGCCTGGCGGTCGGCAGGCTACGCCCGCGCTGGCAAGAGCCTCTATGGGCGACCGGCGAAACCAGCCTCCGGCTTGGGTTTGGGATATAATTGATGAAAAGAGTTTTACATCAATCAAATACGCATCAGCCTAACGTCATGAAATCCCAATCGGAGGCGGCCGGAAGGCCCTCGGCGAGTGTAGCTGGCGACTCGGGAATGAGGGGAAGCCCGGGCGGCCCGGCACGCTTCCGGGAACCCGGCCGGGCACTTCAGGCAGCCGCGGCCTGTACGTGTCGGGCAGCGAGAGGCCGCACAAGGCGTGAGGCACGGCTCGGGCCCGACGCGCGGGAAAGGCCGGGGAAAGGCCGGGGGAAGGCCGGGGGAAGGCCGGGGGAAGGCGCGGCGGCCGGAACAATCGGGACCGGCGACTTCCCGTCGGAACCCAAATGTTTGAAGCGCAGGAAAGCCGGTTCTCTGCGCTGGGTTACTGGGGAAGGAACTCGTCGATGTCGGATCCTGCAGGATTCTCAGCGGATTCCCCCTGCGGTTCACGGCGTCCATAATTAGGTGCATCAAGGCGCGGACCCTGCTTCGGGAGATTGGCGGCATAAGCTTCGCCGCAAGCCGGTCCATCCGAAACAGCTGACTTCGGCGGCACGTCATCCGGGCAGGCTTGATCACGCCCTGGGGCTCCGCAACGCCGAAACCCACTCAAAACTCTAAGAATTGATCTTCAATCATGAATGTTGTAAAAATACAAGGAGCAATACTGACGCCTCCACCATCTCGAAGGCCCAAAACCGGAATGCTAACCAAATGACCCAGGATTTACCCGTTCTTCCCATAGGGATGGCTTCCTTTGAAAACCTCAGGAAAAAACAGGCAGTCTACGTTGACAAGACTAAATATATCACCGACCTTGAGATAGCTGGTCAGGTTGTCTTTTGCGCCCGGCCCCGCCGTTTCGGCAAGTCCCTTGCCGTGAATATGCTCGATTCCTTCTATTCGGGGCGCAAAGATCTTTTCCAGGGCCTCGCGGCCGAAAAAGAGATTAGTTCCCCTAATTTTGTAGCCTGCCCTGTCATCAGGCTGGACATGTCCGCCGTGGCCGGCAGCGACAGCAAGGAAAACTTGCAAGACGAAATCATGGGTCTTCTTGAAATTGTTGCCAAGCGGCATCAAGTATCCGTGCGCAGCGCTAATTGTGCAAAAGCCTTTTCTAGTCTTATTCAGGACGTCCATAAGGAGAGCGGCCAAAAGACAGTCCTCCTTTTGGATGAGTACGACGCTCCCGTCATAGACATTATCGGGAGGGACAAGTTTACTTCTGATCAAAAATTGCTTTCCGATACGCGGAACGTAATGCAAAAATTTTACACGCGGATAAAAGTTGAAGAAGAACACATCAAGTTCTCCTTCATTACCGGAGTCACTAAGTTTTCCAGGATGGGAGAGTTTTCCAAGCTCAACAACCTGCGAGACATTTCCCTTTCTCCAGATTTTGGCGCTTTCATGGGCTACACCCATGAAGAGCTCAAGGCAAATTTCGCTCCTTTCATAACCCGCACCGCCCTTGAGCTCAAGATGAGCGAAGAAGGGCTTTTAAATAGAATCAAAGAATATTACGACGGTTTTTCCTTCGACGGAAAAATCGAGCTGTACAATCCTTTTTCCGTCATCTCTTTCTTCGCGGAGAAAGAATTCGGAAACTTTTGGATGGAATCAGGATCTAACGCCTTCGTCAGGAAATACCTTCGGGATAAGGCTCTTACGGTTGACCAGTTCCAGGGCCAGAAAATGGAATACAGTCGGGCTAGAGCTCCCGGGGAAATCGACGCCACTTCGCCGGCAGGCTTCCTTTACCAATCCGGCTACCTGACCCTCAGAGCTACAAAGGACGGAGCGTATCTCCTTGATTATCCTAACACCGAGGTACGAGAGGCGATTTCCACGCTGTTTATGGAGAACTTCACATCCGACTGGGAGGCCATCGACGAATCAGGGCGGGAACTTGGCGATCGACTGGCATCCGGCGATATCGCTGGCATGGTAAACGTCTTAGTTAAACTTCTTGCGGGCATTCATTACCGTGACCACTCGGACGCGAACAGAGTTCCGCTGGTCAGGTCACTCAAGAAAATCATCGGCAAGATATCCGGTTCGGAGAGCCTTGAGCCGTCGGACGAGAGCAAGGCGGCGAAGCTGGCAGACAAGCTCCAAAAGGAAAAGGGCGAGTACTACTACCGTTCCATGGTGCAAACCTGCCTGTGGATGGCCGGGGCTAATGTCACCCCCGAGAAACCGGGGAACCGCGGAAGTATGGATCTGGAGGTTGTCCGCGGATCCCTGACGTACGTCCTGGAACTGAAAGTTGCGAAAAACGCCAAAGGGGCGGCAAGGGCGGCAAGGGCCGGAATGGACCAGATTCACCGGAGGGGTTATGGAGGCTCCTCGGAAACGCCCGTCCTGGTTTCGCTTGCCGTCGGCAAGGCGGAGAGGAACATCGTGGGCTGCATCTTCAAAAGGAACGGGCGCGAGACGGCCTTAAAGTTTAAGGACGGGACTTGCGTAACCCCCCCGCCTCCCTCCGGGGACGGCTCGGGGCAGGCAAGCTCCCTTCCGGAGGGACGCGCCTTTTTCTGCGTCGTTTGAGTGCCGCCGGGCCCCGTTTACGGCGCGCGGCGCGCCGCGCCTTCCGCCGACCGGGGGGAAAGCCGAACCGAAGGGACCGGGACGCCCTTCGGAGAGGGAGCAGGCCCATGGGGGCCGTGCCCCTCCCCGTGCGCCGACTATGCCGATTTGCCTCCGCGGAGGCAAGGAGCGGGCGTTCCGAAGAGGCATTTCGGCTTTGGGCCCTGCCGGGGAGGGGGCGGCCCCGGGATACCCTGCGGAGTGAAGGGGGCGGAGCCGGTTGCCCGGGGAAGGGGGGGGCTTTTGGAGTTGATCCTTAGGCGAATGCCTCCGGAAGCGCGCTGGGGTTCCCGCCGTCGGGCTTGGTCCAGGAGGAACGCGAGGCGGTCCCCGCGTACGCCGGGAGGGTTTCGGGGAGCGGTGCGCCTCGGCTCAGGATTCCGCTGACATGGTTATTCGCGTTTCATGGGCCGGGGAGAAGAAAACCGCCATGGACGTGCAGGAGGCGCGCAAAACCGGTCCCCGGCTTGGGTTTGGAACATGATTGATTAAATGAGTTTTAAACCACTTAATCAAAAATTCATCCGCCGGACGCCCGGCGATCCCCCCTTGGAAGGCCCCGTAAAGCCCTTCGGGCGGTAGGCCGGGGCGTCTCGGGGAAAAGGGGAAGCCCGGGCGGTCCGGCACGCTTCCGGGAACCCGGCGAGGCATGTCAGGCAGCCGCGGCCTGTACGAGTCAGGCCGGGACAGGGCGCGTAAGGAGTGAGGCTCGGCTCGGGCCCGACGCGCGGGAAAAGCCGGGGGAGGGATGCGACTTCGGGGTGGGTGGCTGACTTTTAGCAATGGAATCAATACATTCCTTGCTTGGAGATACGGCCCTTTGGAAATTAATCCCTTGGAAATACTGACCCTGGAGATACGGCCCCTTGGAAATACTGACCCTGGAGATACAGGCCTTAGGAAATTCGTCAGCCGGGCGAGAATTCTCTGCTTGGGACGTTTACCGCGCCAGGCGTTTCGGTTATGGCCTGTAAGGTCCTTCGCATGTCATGATTTTATAAACTCGCTACCGCATTGAATTTTTTCCCGGCATGCCGACGGAAGACGGGTTTCGGCACGTACGGAAGGCGTTAGGGCGCGGGCGGCCCGGGGGAGTTCTCCCCCCCCCAAAAAAAGGAAAAACCCCGTGCCCTTCGGGGACTCAGGAGTTTTCGCGAAAACGTCCGTTGGCCGGATATGGCATAACTCACAACGGCGCAACGACCGGACTGGAGCCCGCCGCAAGGCTACGGGAGAAGTTCGTAGTTGTCGGAATGCGAGGCGTTGGCCAGGCTCTTCAAGGCCCGCTCGAGAAGGATCTCGTTGTGGCCGAGCCCGGAGTACCCGAAGGTGCCGCGGATGGCCCCCGCCACGAACTGCGCCGAGCGGTCCACCGCTACCGGCAGGCTGTCGCCCTGGAGCAGGCTTCCCGTCAGCACGCTGGAGAAGATGTCCCCGGTCCCGTGGTACTGGGTGGGCACGATCGGGCGGGCGGCCAGCCAGAAGCGGCCGTCCTCGCGGTTGAAGGCGGCTACCGCGCTCACGTCGTCGCGCCCCTCCAGGGGCAGGCTGGTTATGACCGGCATGGCGGGGCCTAAATCTGAAAGCGCCTCCAGCCACTCCTTGGCTTCGGAGGCGGTGAGGCGGTCCGGCACAGGGCGGCCCAGCATGAGCGCCGCCTCGGTGATGTTGGGGGTTATGACCTGGGCCTCGGCGCACAGCTTTTTCATCTCGCCTACCATATCGGGTGGCATGGAGGCGTAGAGGGCCCCGTGGTCGGCCATCACCGGATCGACCACCACCAGGGTGTCTTCCGCCTTGAAGCGGCCCACGAAGCGGCGCACGATGTCGGCCTGGCGGACTGAGCCCAGAAATCCGCTGTAAATCGCGTCGAACTTCAGCCCCAGCCGCTCCCAGTGGCCGATGAAGGCCGGCAGCTCCTCGGTCAAGTCGAAGAGGGTGAAGCCCTCGATGCCGGTATGCGACGAGAGGATCGCCGTCGGCACGGGACACACCTCGAAGCCCATCGTGCTCAGGATGGGTATGACCACGGTAAGCGAGCACCTCCCGAAGCCTGACAGGTCGTGGATCGCGGCCACGCGGGGTAGCGGGTTCTTCATGGGATTTCCTCCTCGCCGTTCAACGGGGGATCGGCCCCGCCGCCCTCTTCACGGGGCGCCTCGGGGCGCAAGCGGAAATACAGGCCGCCCAGGCCAGCGAGCCCTATGAGGATCATAAGGCTTCCTGAGAACATGAGCATGACGAAAACGTGCGGGGCGTCCGTGACGGAGAAGGCCGCGCGGAGGGTCCACACGCCGGCCGGGGTGAACAGAGCGGCCATGAGCAGGCACAGCACGGTTTTGAACATGGGACTGGCCTTTAGCCGGAAATGTTTTCCGGGAAAATCCGGGCCGGGGCCCAAGCCCGGACGGACGGGCTGCGGGAAGGCTTAAGCGGCAATGCCGGAAAGCCCGGGCGTACAGGGAACGCGATTATAGCACAAAAAAAAGGCCGAGACGGGTCCCGGCCTGTTAAGGAATTATTTCGGCGCCTGCCGTAAGCGCAAGGGCTAGTCCACCTCGGTCACGGTGATGGCGTTCACCTCGCAGGCCTCCACGCAGGTCTCGCAGCCCACGCACTCGTCCAGGTTGACGGGGACCGCGATCCCGTCCTTTATCTCGTAGACCTCGACCGGACAGGCCTCCTTGCAATTTCCGTCTCCGTTGCAAAGGCTGGCATCTATCTTTATTACGTAGCCCATTTCGTCATCTACCTCTCGACTGAGTTGGTTGTCTTAAGTTTAAAGGCGCCGGAAAAGCGCCCCGTTCCCCGAAGGCCCCGCCCTCCGCCCTGCGGAAAGGAAAGGCGCCACTGAATTTTTTCCCTGTATAGCCTAAATCGTCAAAATTGGCAAGCGGTATTTTGACAGATCCGGCCTGTGGGCGCGGGCTGGAAGGATCGGGCAAGGGCTCCGGGGGCCCCACCGCCGTTTTCCCTGATCTGCCGCTGGCCGCCGGGAGGCGGCTGCAGGGCGACGGCGGCCGGGAGCAGGGCTCCTCAGGCCGCCCCCGGCGGAAGCCGCGCCCGGGTTCCGGAGGCCGGAAGCCCCGTCCGCGAGCCCCGACTCCCCGGAGGCGCTTTAGTAACTCCGCCGGGCCCCTCGGCCGGAATCGTGTCCTCTGGGTTTCGGACGCGCCGCAAGGCTGGTAAACGGCCGGGCCCCGGACGGAATGGACGTAAGGGCCAGGATACTCCGGGAAATAATGGAAATGAGCCGGAAATACCCTCTAAAAGGCTCGGGAAAGGCTCGGAAATGCTCCGAAGAAGCTCTTTTGGTGCCATAGCGTCCCGGCAGCGGCTGAACAAGGAAACTGCGGCGGTCGATGGGGCCAGACGACCGGGCTGGCGCGGAACGGCTCGCACGAGCCCGGAACAGCTCCGAAAGCCACCGGGGACAAGGCCGGTACAGCTCCGAAATGGCCTTGGAAAAGCACGCAAGGGGCGCCGATGGTGTCCTCTGGAGCTGGAATGCCGCCCCGAGGGTAACCTGCGCCGGGGCGCTGGCCGGAGGATGACGGGGCGGAAGTCGGGTTTCGTGCTTCGGGGGGTTGGGGGTTGGG
>JAIRZX010000220.1 GCA_031267005.1 Deltaproteobacteria bacterium | reverse complement strand
AACCTCCTCTCAATGAGAATTATGTAATCATAATTATATGAAAATGTCAACATATTGTTCAAAAATCATTGAAACCAATTGTTTTATACTTGTAGCATTAATTTATGAACGACGCCTTACGTACGGCCCGATCTGCGTAGAACCGAAGTCTTAACGTCAGGTGTCCTCACGCGCCTCCCGCCGTTTTCCTGATAGGGTTTTCCCTTTACGGAACGACGGCAGGGCTGCAATCGTTTGATTTCCATCCAAGACGCGCGGATTCGGCACATGACATTTCCGGGATGCCGCCGGAACGCAAGCTAAAAGCAAGGCGTAAACCGGAAGCTCGGCAGTCTGGCACTGGTCGCGGACAGGCATTATTCGGATGTATTGGGGAAAAGAGGAAACCGCGCAATTAAAGCGTCATGAGAGCCGATGCACAAGGCGCTCACGGGATAAAGGGCTTGGGCCAGTTTGCTGAAGGAAGACGGAGGAGTTTTATCTTCACTTGATGCTACCATAACAACATCAGTTCCGTTAGTCAAGTGAAAATAATAATCGTCTCGTCGATTGGCGATGCCGATTACTGATCGAGCAAGCAGTTTTACGCGACGGGGAAGAAGAGGCGTATCCGTCTCAGGCTCAGGCTCAAGGGAAGGGCGGTCCAGTGCCGGTCTGGAGGCGCTGTTCGGGATGGCGGGGGGGTCAGGGGTCAGGCGATCCAGGGTTAGGAGGTGGGTAGCCCGAGACCCGTGGGGATGTGGCCTCAACCCTGTTGATAGATACAAAAAGCGGGAATGAGCCCTCCCCGACCTGTCTCCTATTGGGTGTGTGGGGGAGGGTATCACCGGGATATCTTTGCGGACTCATGCGGATGGAAACTGGGCAGAGGTCCTGCTGGAGGCGTGGCGGGAATCTCTCTGAGGATTAGGAAAAGACAGCATAGGTCATAGTGGCGGAAGCGCCACGCTCGCCCTCGGCTCAGCGGGTCGCTTTAACTGCCCCAGGTTCCTCAGAGGCACCCAGCCAGCGGCGCCCGGGAAGCGCAAGGGACGCCCGCTTGGCACAGTCCGCACGCGTAGGCGCCCGGCAAGCCCGTAAAGCGTTCCGAGGCCCACGGCTTGACGGTCCCGTTCATGAAATCCCTGCAGAGTGACTTGTCATGGCCTTCCGGGCCCAAGGCGCCGGCGGGGCAGCGCCTCATGCATTTCCCGCATTTGCCCCGTGCGTAGTAAAGGCACCAGTCTCGGAAGCCGCGGTAATCCCTGGGAGTGGGGGCGACCCGAGCCTTAAGGACAACGGAAGTCAGCCTGTGCGCCATGCCCGCCCTCGTGATGAGCCCCTCGCTTAGCCCGAAGGTCCCGAGCCCCGCCGCCCAGCCCGCGTGGCGGTGGGACCAAGGCGAGGTGAAGACGTACTCCGGGTGGGGGAGCGTCCTGAACCCGGGGAGGAGGTCGGGCGCTACGCAGCCAATACCCATCGACTTAAGTCTGGCGCAAAGGCGCGCCGCGAGCCCGTTTACGGCCTGCCCGTGTAAATGGCGGCTCACGAGCCACCTTTCCGAAGGGAGCCCGGCGGAGGCGGCCTGGTCGCGCGTGGTTTCCGGGGTTTGCGGGAGAACCGCCACGAGAACGCTCAGTTCCGAACTCGTGGCGGCGGCAACGGAGTTCCCCTGACGGAAGGCGTCAAGGGGCGTCCAGGACGACTCGCCAGCTGCAGATTTGAGTTGCAGCCACGCCGGATCGTCGCCGGCTGCCCAGCCGAAGAAGGGTTCGGCGAACAGCCTTTCCGCGCCTCTCGGCGAGGCGTTGTCGCCGGAGTCATAAAACAGCCTGGCCTCTTGATCCATGGCGTGAACGACGTGGGCGCATTCCGAGCGATCGGCTTCCGCTTGGACGTGTGCGCGGCAGGGGGGCTCTTGTGTAGCCACGGGATGCTCCTTGTCTTCTCTGTGGCGCGGCCTTGTCTTCTCGGTGGCGCGGCCTTGCCGAAGTCAGCTGGGTTGCAGGCAGTGCCGCGAACCAGAAGAAGCATTAATCACGCTGGCCTCAGGAAGCTGATGCCGTTGGGGAGAGTGTCACGTAAGACTCCTTGCGAGACCGTGAAGCTTAACTTCCTTGCGGAGGGGGCGCCCATGAATCGGGCACGGCGGTACCCGCCATGGCGGGATCTTGCAACAAACAACACCCATCGTAGCTACCTGGCTGAAGAAATTCAAGGGATTTCGGAACGCCGTCATCAAAACTGGTGAGCGCGCGGTATCGGAGTTGTCGTTTTCCACTTAAAAGTTTGTCGCTTTCTTCTGAGAGTTCGTATTTTCGCCGTATATTGCCATTTCAATAACATATTAAAAAAATTATTGCAGTAAATCATCATATAGTAACGCCATATCTTGGATATTATTTGAATATTTAATTGAAATGGCAATATCGCTGGACACATTGGATTGACCAGTACACAAGTTTCGCATGATGTCAGTTTTGAGTTAGGATAATGCCGACGAACTCAGAACCTAATCTATTCAGTTCAGTTCAACTTCGCAGATCGATCCAATCCCGCAACTGGTAAGTTTCGTGTCCCCTTAACACGAATTCGTTGAAAAATATGATGCGAGCCAAGATAAAATTTTAGGAAACAATATAGAGACTACATCATCATCTTCAAATTGAGGTAATCATTTACATATATAGAATATTAAAAAAAAGTTAACAAAGTTGGCATAACCCGGCAGTAACTCTTCCGGAAGTTTTTTGGAGCGTCATTCCGGAAACCTAAAGATATCCTACGGCGAGAGTTTCATGGCCCAGGCGTCCATGTCGCCCTTCTCCCCGGGGCCTGACGGTTTCCGGATAGCGCCTACGGCAACGAGCCCGCCGTCCGCCGAGACCGCCACTGCGGCGGCGGGGCGCCCCTCCGCGTCGCCGAATCCCTTGCGCCACTCCTCGGCGCCGTCCGGGCCCAGGCGGGCGAGCACGATATCGTGCAGCTTTTCGCGGCCCCAGCCCTGGCTCTCGTCCACCGCGTAAGGTACGAGCACGGCGAGATACCCGCCCGCTACCGGCACTACGTCTATGAGCCTTCCCCTTCCTCCCGGAGTTGCCGTCCAGTCGACCTCCCCTCCAAGCCCGGCCTTAACGGCGGAGTTCACGCGGCTGGTCTCGGTTCCGGGACCTACGGGGCCGCGCATTCCCGCCATCAGGAAGCCGCCCCCGGGCGCGGCCCTTAAGGAGAAGGCCCGTTCGGCGCCGCTGTCGGAGTAGCCTTTCCTCCAAAGCGTATCGCCCCTGGGGCTGAAGCCGGCCGCCCAGGAGCCTTCTCCCGGCGCGGGGGGCTGTCCCGGCTCGCGGCCCCTGGACCAGGCTGTGGCCGCAACGACTGCGCCTCCGTCCGGGGTCTCGATGGCTCCTATGGGCAGATCGTTTAAAGGCCCGCCCAGGCACCTCTGCCAGAGCACGTCCCCGTCGGGCGACAGCCGAAGGACCCAGATGTCGAAACTGTAGGGCTTCGGGGCACCTTCCGGAGCGTCTTTTACGTCCCGATCGGACCGGCATGCCGGGTCCAGCGAGACGATGTCCCCGGCCGCTATAAAGCCGCCGACGGACATCGGGGCGATCGATGTTATGCCGAAAAAGCCGTCCATGCCGTAGACCCTGGTCCATAAAAGGCGTCCGTTCGCGTCCAGCTTGCCGACCCAGCCGCGTCGAGGTCCCTGTCTGCCTCTCGGCGGACTTCCGATTTCGACGGAATGGGAGGGCGGCATCGGCTTTCTTGGCCTCGCGCTTTCGGGAGCGGGGAAGTGCCCGTCCTCCGACCATGTGAAGCCGGCTACCGCGAAGCCGCCGTCGGGTGTGGGCGAAACGGACATCGCAACGTCGTCGCCGCTCCCGCCCAGCAAGGTTTGCCACTGGGGGTCGCCCGTCGGCCCGAGCTTCACGATCCACGCGTCCTCCCCGGTCCGCGCCCCGGGCAGATCCCCGTCAGAAGACTCAGAGTAACCGGCCATGACCGCGCCGCCGTCCGCGACAGCTGCCACGGCGTAAATCTCCTCGTCCCCGCTCCCGCCGAAGCTACGTTCCCAGGCTACCGTTGGCGTCCCTGTCCCGGCGGACGCGTCCCCTCCTGAGCAACCGCAGGCGCATGCCGCCGCGAGCGTAAGCGCGAACGGAAGCGTCAGAAAGCTGAAGGCGGCTTGTCGCATGGGCGTCTCCTGCGATGCCGCCCGGCAGCCCATCTTTGACGGACGCATAATGCCGCGCGGCACGGTCAGCGTAGAGGCACAGACATCATAGCACCGACCGTTCGCTTTGTAAAAGCGAGTTGGCAACGCGCACTCGCCGTCACCCGCCCGTTCCGGGTAATCCCTTGCGTAGCCTTCGTATTCAGGAGTCTTGGTGTTTTCCCTGCGTTAACCAAATATGTACCAGACGAAATACACATAGTGTTGGCATTTCCTGATAACCATGCAAGGACCTTTTTCACGCGGTTAACCGTTCACGGAAAATTTTTAAAAATATCTGAGTCTAGCTTTCAACTGATAACCTACATCAGGGCGACTCATCTAAATACTCTAT
>JAIRZX010000210.1 GCA_031267005.1 Deltaproteobacteria bacterium | reverse complement strand
GAAGAGGCTCTCGGAGTTCGGCATAGACGCCGAGGTGACCGGCCGCAACAAGCACATCTACAGCATCTGGCGCAAGATGAGGCTCCAGAACATCCCCTTCGAGCAGATATACGACCTCTTCGCGTTCCGCGTCGTCGTGAACGACAACGCCGTGGAGTCCTGCTACCGGGTCCTGGGCATCGCCCACACCATATTCAGCCCGCTCCCCGGCCGCTTCAAGGACTACATCTCCGTCCCCAAGCCCAACGGCTACCGCTCCCTGCACACCGCCGTGGTGGGGCCGGACAACATCCACATAGAGATCCAGATCCGCACCGCCGACATGCACTCCTTCTCCGAGGACGGGGTCGCCGCCCACTGGCGCTACAAGGTGGGCGGCAAGATCTCCAAAGGCGAGGAGGAACTGGTCCAGCGCTTCCGGGACACCCTGGCCCGGGCCTTCGGGTCCGACGACGAGAAGAGCCCCGAGGAGTACCTGGACAGCCTCCAGAAGTCGCTGGACTCCGACGAGCTCGTCTACGTCTTCACCCCCAAAAACGACATCATAAAGCTCCCTTCGGGGGCCACCCCCATAGACTTCGCCTACCAAATCCACTCCGACGTGGGTGACCACCTCTCCGCCGCCTTCGTGAACGGCTCCATCGTGAGCCTTGACCACAAGCTCCAGAACGGCTCCACGGTACAAATCGCCACCTCCAAGTTCGCGCACCCCACGCGGGACTGGCTCCAGAAGGCCGCCTCGGCCCGCACCCGCTCGAAAATCAGGGCCGCCTTGGCCGAGCTGGACCGCCTCGAGCGGGAATCCGAGCGCCGCGACGTCCCCAAGGACGCCCCCCGCGACGCCGAGGCCCCCCCCGCGGCCCGCCCGGCCCCGCCCCCGGCCCAGAGGCGCGCGAGGCCGCGCAGGCGCGACGGCCGCTCCGAGCCGGTGGTGCTCGTAAAAGACATGGACGGCATAGTCGTGCATTTCCGGAAATGCTGCCGCCCTATCCCCGGCGAGCCCATTGTGGGCTTCCTCACCAAGTCCAGCGGGGTAGCCGTGCATTCCGCCGACTGCCCCACCGTCCCGTGCCTCCCCCAGGAGCGGGTCCTGGAGGCCGGCTGGGCCCTGGACGGAGGCGAGGCGGCCTCTGCGGACGTATACCTGCGCATCACCCACAACGGGGCCCAGAACGCCGTCCCCCACATAATAAACGCCGTGGCCGAGACCAAAGGCACCATCATAGAGTTCCACTCCGGCCGAGGCCAAGACGGGCGCGTCCTGGAAATCCGGCTCGCGCTCCGGGACTTCGAACGGTACCTCGCCTTCCTCGACTCGATGAAAAGGCTCAAGGGCATCGTCACCAACGTCGAGCGCCTGGAACCCGGCGACTTCCGGCTTCCCGGAGGGCCGCAGTGACTTTCACGGCGGAAGGCGCGGCGGCGGAGGGCGCCGGAGACGCGGCTGCGACGCGCGCCGGAGACGCGGCGGGACGGCGGGGCGCCCTTCCCAGGCTCCTGGACCTCTCGCCCGGGGAGATGTCGGAACTGTGCGCCTCGCTCGGCGAGAAGCCGTACCGGGGCCGCCAGCTGGCGGCCTGGATCTTCCGCAAGGGCGCGGGGAGCTTCTCCGAGATGACGGACGTGTCGCTCAAGTGCCGAAGCCTGCTCGCGCGAAACGCCCTGATCGGCCCGGACATGGCCAAGGAAGCCGAAGACGCGTCCCCGGACGGGGCCGTGAAGACCCTCTGGAGGCTTCCGGACGGGTTAAAGACCGAAAGCGTGCTCATACCAGACGGGGAACGCTACACCCTCTGCGTGTCCTCCCAGGCGGGCTGCGCCGTGGGTTGCCTGTTCTGCCGCACCGGGGCCATGGGGTTCAAGAGGAACCTCACCCAGGGCGAAATACTCCTCCAGGCGCTCGCGGCCAGGCGCGGCGCCCCGGGAGGGGCGCCGGTCACGAACCTCGTCTTCATGGGCATGGGGGAACCTTTCCATAACCTCCATAACGTCCGGAGGGCGCTCGGGATCCTAAACGATCCCGAGTTCATGGCCTTCCCGCGCAGGCAGACCACGATCTCGACGATAGGCGTCACTCCCGCCCTCGCCGGCTTAACCGCCTCCGACTTGAAGACCAGCCTCGCCGTGTCCCTCAACTCCCCTTTCCAGGAAGAAAGGGACCGGCTGATGCCCGGAGCCAGGGCCTACCCCCTGGACGGCCTGCGGGAGGCCGTCCGCCTCCTCCCCATGAGGAAAGGCCGGAGGATAACGCTCGCGTACGTGCTTCTAGGCGGCTTGAACGACACCCCCGCCCACGCCGACGCCCTGGCCCGCTGGGCCGGCGGCCTGCGCGTCAAGATAAACCTCATCCCCTTCAACCCCTGGCCGGGTTCCGCCTTCAGTAAACCCCCGGACGGCGCTGTCGAATCCTTCAGGGAGCGCCTGACCGCCCGCAACCTCACCGCCCTCACCCGCAAATCCTACGGGCGCGAAGTGTCGGCCGCGTGCGGGCAGCTGGCGGGGCAGTCGGAGTCGCCCGGGGGTATCGCCGGGCGGAGGGACTGAGCGGAGGCAAGCGCGGGCCCCATGGCGCCCGGCCTCCGCCGGGGCGTCCGGGGACGCGCCGCGTTCGACGCTTACGGCGCCTTTCCCCACCGCGATCCGCCAAGCCGTCCGGAAAGCCGGCGGGTCGGGGACGGGCCGGAACGCCGCCGCCAAACTCTTCTGGAGCAGACGCACCGGCCCCTTCGGGCGGCCGGATGCCAGGCCGCCGCCGGTTGCAGCCGATCGCGCAGTCCAGCCCGGAGCGGCGGACGGCCTTGATCAAGGAGCTCTTCGCCGCGAGGCCAATCCCCAATTCCCGAAATCCTCCCGCGGCCCCGCTTACGGAAGCGCGGGAGCCACGGCCGTCGCGCCAGATTCCGCTTCTCCGGAGCCGACGGGGACGCGAGCCGGGTTTGCCGCAGGCTTCCGTCTCGCGGCGGCTGCGCGGCCTGGCGGAACACCGGGCCCTTGGTGTCCGCCCTCAGGGAGCTGAGGGGCAGACAGCCGGGGCAGGCTTTCCGTGTGCCATGAACCGCCCGGAATCCGGAGATGCGGCATACGGGCCTTCCGTCCGCGGGCGTCTTTCGGCGCCTGAACGGGCTCCCGGCAACTCCCGGGTATTACGAAGCCAGCCGCGTCCCCTCCGAACCCCGGCACCTTCCGCCCGAAATGGAGCGATAAGGCGTTTGGGCTCTTAGTCCTTGCTCCCGAACGGCTCCGTCCTTAAGCACGTGAGCCCGCCTGCCATCCGGGGGCCCTATCCGCAGGGCAGCGTTCCGGGGATCCCATTCGATTGATCGAGGGATACGGCATCGACGTCGAAGAACTTGGCAGCGCTGGATTTCTTTTAGAGCACTCAGAAACTCTCTTCGGCGTGGCCGACGGCATTCTGGAAACGGGGCCGTCCGGGGTCATTCGCTTGTCTTCCCGCCCCGTCCCGTCCCGTCCCGTCCCGCCCTGCCCTGCCCTGCCCTGCCCTGCCCGCCTGCTGTATCCCGGCAGGAAATTACCTTTGACGTTTCCGAGGCCGGAAACCTCCGCGCCTCGGTCATTGCATAGAAGTACAGGACTCTCAACGTCCCCCGATCTCTACTGCCGTCTTGCGCCCGTCCTTTTCGAAAAGGCACCCCACGACGTTCCTCTCTGCCCTGCCGATGGCGAGCGAAACAAGAATGGGGGCTTTCGAGGCCCTGCCGTAACCTTGTTTATGGATCTGGGCCAGTCCCGCCCGTGCTGCCGAGGCCGCGCGCCCGGCATTCTTAGCGATTTTTAGCTCGATAACGTACGTCAAGGAACCATAAACTACTTCCAAGTCAAGCCGTCCAAGGTTTTCCGGCTTCTCGGGGGTAACTCTGGCCCCTGCCATCAACATGCAGGCGTGTAACAAAGAACGGTAGTAGCTTTCGCCCCTGTTCCTGATAAGCTTCTCTGCCAGCTCCACAGGTTGATTCGGGCCATAATCATAGAGCGAGTCCGCCCCTGAAATCTTTCGGAATATTTTCTTGATAGCCGCAAGGAGAGAAAGAGAAACTCTATTCGCGGCCAAATGGTAATCATAGCAAATACCGGCGAGAAGCCTGGCGAAAACGCTGACCATGCCGGAAACGTCTCCGGAAGCAAGATAACGGCTGAGTTCCCTACCGGACTCGCCTATGCCGTTCCAGCTGGAATTGGAGCCGAAATTCTCCAAAAACAGTTTTGAAATTGCCTCGCGGACCTCCCCGTTTGGATAGTCAAGAGTATACGTTGTTTCGCTATTATGCCGAAGCGTAAGGTATCCTGACTGGTAGAGGAACCCTTCAGGGGAGGTGGTCTCAATTTCACCGGGATTGCTGGCGAAATTATCGTCCACTACCATTCCAGGGAATTGATCTACCGTTAGGGTATTGTCTTTCAGGAAGTTTCTGATGAGCGTGTTAGAACCGGATTGCATCCAAAAATTTCTAAATCTACCTATCTTAAAAAAAGAAAGAATGGAAAACGGATTGAATAACATTTGCTTTCCGTCGAATGAAAAACCATCGTAATTATCACTGATTTTAGTTAAAAGCTCCTTTTCACTCATATTTAGTTTAAAGGCCATCGCGGCAGTAAAACGAGAAAAATACGTCTCCAGTTCATCATGCGTATACCCCATGAAAGCGCTAAAATCTGGAGAGAGAGAAATGTCGATCAAATTGTTTAGTTGGGAAAATACGCCCATCCTGGAAAATTTGGTTATGCCTGTGATGAAGGCGAGCTTTAAATGATTCTCGGCCGTTTTGATCACTGAATAAAAATCCTGCATGACGCTCCGTGTTTCGTCAAGCAACGCGCCATCGGATCCCGGCTTGCACCTTCCGGCAATTGTGACGACAGGGGCGTCATATTCGTCAATCAGAAGGACGGCCTTTTGGCCCATCGCCTCATGGACGTCACTTAGAAGGTAAAAAAAGGCCTCCGGAAAATCATTGCTCTGCAGTGAAACTTTGTGCCTCTTCGCGTTGTCATTAAGACTGTTCATGAGCCTTTGTGTCAAAAACTCGTTGGTATTGCTGTTCGCCACCCTGGACATATCCAGGGAAATGACAGGGCGGGGAAAAAAATCGGGTGAATTCATGTCTTTTTCGGCCGAGAGCCCTTTGAAAAGTTCTGTCCTCCCTGAGTGGAATGCGTCGAGGGCTTTGACCGT
>JAIRZX010000181.1 GCA_031267005.1 Deltaproteobacteria bacterium | reverse complement strand
CAGGCGGCTGGCGAAGATCCCCTGGCCTTGACAGACGAGGTCCCCGGCGAAGGCCGCGCTGCCTCCCCGTCCCCGAACCAGGCGGCTGGCGAAGTGCCCCGGACCTTGACAGACGAGCTCCCGGCCGAAGGCCGCGCTACCTCCCCGTCCCCGAACCAGGCGGCTGGCGAAGAGCCCTTGGCCTACGAGACTCCGCAGGAGGGGGGGATCGTTTCGCCTGAGCAGGAGCCTGCGCCTGTGCCAGTGCCAGAGACGGCGGCGGAACCTGGCTCCCTTGCCGAGAGGCTTTCCCGCTACGGCAAACCCCCGTACCCCGCCGAGCAGGCCCAGGCCGGTGACGCGCCGGTTTCCCTAGCCGAACTGCCGGGGCCCGCCGAAGACCCCTTGGCCCTCGCCGACGAGGTTTCCCCTGAGGGGGAGCCCTTGGCCCTCGCCGACGAGGTATCCCCTGAGGGGAAGCCCTTGGCCCTCGCCGACGAGGCTTCCCCTGAGGGGGAGCCCTTGGCCCTCGCCGAACTGGCTCCGGTCGGGAACGGGCAGGCCGCTCCAGACGAGGAGCCGATAACGCTTGACGGAAAGGCCCGGCCCGACAGCGGGCCAGGTGCTCTTTCTAATACGGCCCCGCCTGAGGTCGAGCCTTCGCCGCTTGCAGTTCCGTCGGAGCCTGGCGGTGAACCCTTAGCCCTCTCCGATCGGGAGAACGGCGAGGACGAGCCTGTTGCGCTTACGGAACTGGCCCCGACCGAGGGCGAGCAGGACGCGCCCTTCGGTCCTCCCGAACCCGACGTGCCCTTCGAAAATTCAGCTTCCGGCGAGGAGCCCTTAGCGCTTTCCGGGCAAGCGGCCGACGGAGGGGAACCCTTGGCGCTTTCCGGGCAAGCGGCCGACGGGGAGGAACCCTTGGCGCTTTCCGGGCAAGCTGCCGACGGGGAGGAACCCTTGGCGCTCACCGAAGAGGCTCCGCCAGATAACGAGCCTGAGGTCCCGGGCCGCCCCCCCAGCGGGAACGGCTACGGGCCGATTTTGTCCGAAGCCCAAGCCTGGCAGTCTCTCGGGGATTATCCCGCGCCCTGCGGCCAGCCCGTTTACGGTTCCGGCGACGGGCCTGGTTCCCAGGCGCCCCGCGTCCAGGATTCCCCCGGCGCGTCCGGGAGCGCCCAGGACAACGGCATGGAGCCCACCCCGGCCTCCCTCGCGCCCGGAGGCGCCCTGAACGCCCCGGAGCCCGCGGGCTCAGCCTGGGACACCCCCCCCGCATGGGACGACGGCCCTTGCGTGCTGGACGGCCGCGCTTTGTTCGACATCCGCTCGGAACTCGCCAGGATCCGCCTCTCCGAGACGCGGGCTTCCGGGCCCCCTCGCTCCGAACGGGCGGCCGACGAGCCCCCGCACGGCCCCGGGCCAGCTTCGTCCTCCCCTGCAACGGAGGCCGAAGCCAGGGAGGGACGGCCACGGACGACCCCGCGCCCGAAGGCCAGGCGGGACAGGTTCAACCTCGAGTCCGGCGCCGTTGCCAGCCTTATTGAGGCCGAAGAGACCCACGAGCCCTTCATCGACGAGGACACCTTGGAGGCGGCGGCCAGAGGCCTGGGCTACCCGGAAGACGCCTCGGACGGCGGCTATCCCGACCGCGGGGCCGACGGCTTGGATAACGATAACGGGGAGGCCTACATCCCGGAAGGCGAGCGCAGCTCCCGTGCCGACGGGCCCCACGGCGAGAACGACGGCTACGTCCCCGACGGGGAAGGCGACGTCCCCGGCCAAGACGGCTACGCCGCCGGCGGGGACGGCTACGCCGCCGGCGGGGAAGGATACGCCGCCGACCAAGACGGCTACGCCGCCGACGGGGAAAGCTACGCTTCCGGCCGACAAGGCACCTATTCCGAGTACCCGGACGGCTTACGGGAAAGGGCGGACGATCCCCTCCCGCCGTCCCCCGAGACCGACCTTCCGGCCAGCAGGAGCGTCGGGGAGCCCCCGGAGCCGGAATTCCAGGAGGAGCCTTCCCCCGTTGCGGCGCTTCCCGTGGAGTTCCTCCTGGGTACCCTGGAGCAAAGGGCGAGGCTCAGGCACGGCGGCCCGCCGAACACGTTTTTGAACTGAGGCGGGAGGGCTTTCCAAGCGGTTTATCCGCCCGCGCCGAATTTGCCCCTGCATACGGCGCAGGGTCCGGGGAGCCCGTCCGGATCGTCCCGGAGAGCCGCCTCCCTGATGGAGCGTATCGCTTCCCCGTTCCAGGCGCCTTCCAGGCTCCCGTCCGCGGCGGCGTTCCCCACCGCGAGGGGGAGCCCGGAAAGGTCGCAGCAAGGGAGCACCGTGCCGTCGTGCCTTACCGAAAGCCTCTTGAAAGGCTGGGCGCAACGGCCGGACGGCGCGGGGCCCGGCGGGTCGCGCGGGAAAATAGGCTTGCCCGCGCCGAAGTCGCCGTAACGCTGGATCGAGAAGAAGTCGGCCTTGCCCTCCCACGCCCGGAGGAAATCCCCGAGTTCCGCCTCGTTCAGGGCCGTGACGCAGAAGCTCAGCCGCAACAGGGGGAGCCTTTTCCCGGCCGACTCCCGCGCGGCCAGGAACTCCAGCACGTTGTCCGAGACCCTCCCGAAATCGGAGCCCGGGCGCATGAGCGCGTAAGTCGCCTCCGTAGCCGCGTCAAGGCTCACCATGAGCCTCGTGAGCCCCGCCCCCACGAGATCCCGCGAAAGCTCCCGCGTGAGCAGGAGCCCGTTGGTGCTCGCCATGGCGTCCGTAAGGCCCCTGGACCTGCCGAACTCCACCAGGGCCGGGACCTCGGGGGAAAGGAGGGGCTCCCAGAGCCCCCCGAAGCCCATGGAGGCCTGCCCCCTGGCCGCGCCTTCGGAAAGCAGTTCCCTTACAAGCCGCGCGGGGAGGGACTTTCCGCCTGAAACGGCACCCTCCGGCTTGTCCCCGGCCGCGAACAGGCACATGGGGCAGCGCAGGTTGCACGCGCTCGCAAGCTCGTAGTCCACGTGGATCGGGTAGGGCGGGATTTCGCGGAAACCTTTGGCCCGCTCCCAGCGCCGCCTGTACTCCCTGAACGGCTCCCCGAGCTCGGAAGCCAGAATCTCCTCCGGGCCAGGCCCGGAGGCGGGCGCGATGAACCTGGACACTTGCCGCGAGTCCAGTCCGGCCTCCTTGAAGCCAGGGCCGGGCGCGGCGCGCCGGGCCCCCGCAGGCCCGCCGCCCTGGACCCCGGCTGGGCCGGCCGTCCCCGGGTGGGGCTTTCCGGGGCCGCCGTTCAGCACGGCTCTGCCTCCGGGAGCCCCCAGGGGTTCCGGGAAGGCAGAAGCGCCACCCGCGAGAGCCGTCCGCCCGGGGCGGGGGATCCGGCGGGAAGGAGCGCGGTTATGTAGTTGCCGGTAAGGACCCGCCTGCGCCCGGACTTCGGGTGGACGGAGTTCTCGGCCACCGCCAAATGCTCGCGCCCGAGGGAAGCCTCGAGGAACCGGGCCCTCAGCTCACTGTCCGCGGCCTTCAGGGCGGCGGCCCTTCTCCTGCGCTCGCCGAGCGGCACCTGCCCGGGCATGGAGGCGGCCCTGGTCCCCGGCCTTTCGGAAAAGGGGAAGACGTGGAGGTAGGCCAAGGGGAGGGAGCGGACGAAGTCCAAGCCTTCCTCGAAGTCGTCCTCGGTCTCGCCCGGAAAGCCGGCAATGAGATCTGCGCCTATGGAGATCCCGGGCACCGAGCCGGCGAAGGCCTCGGCCGCGGCCCGGTAGCGGGCCGAGGTATAGGGCCTCCTCATGGCTGCAAGCGTCCTGTCCGACCCGGCCTGCAGCGGGAGATGGAGGTGGGGCGCCAGGTGAGGCGTCCTCCCGAAGGCCGGGAGGAGCGGCATTGCCTCGCCCGGCTCGAGCGAACTGAGCCTCAGCCGGAAGCGTCCCGGATCCGGGGAAAGCTCGCGGGCAACCGCCTCCAAGAACCCCGCCAGATCCGCCTTGGGCTCGAGATCCGGGCCCCAGGACCCCAGGTGGATGCCCGTAAGCACCACCTCGGCCGCGCCCCTGGCCGCGAGGGCCTTGATTCCCGCAAGCGCCCTCCCAAGGGGGAGGCTCCGGGAGGGCCCTCGGATCGAGGGTATCACGCAGTAGGAGCAGGACCTGGAGCAACCGTCCTGAATCTTCTGGAAGGCCCTGGCCCTTCCGGCGGGGAACCCCGGAGCCCCGTCCGCGAACCCGTCGTCGGGGCCTCCCCCGAGCATGGCCGCGCCGTCCGGAATCAAGCCCCCGCCGGCTATCTCCGCCACGCGCCCCTTCCAGGAATTTCCCAGCGCCATATCCGAGAGCCCCCCCTCCAAGAGCCTGCCCGCCGCAATCTGGGCGAGGCACCCGGCCGCGATCACCTTGGCCCCCGGATGCCTGCGCCTTAAGCGCCTCAGGATCTGGAACGCCTCCTTTTCCGCGGCCTGCGTCACGCAGCAGGTGTTCAGCACCACCAGGGCCGGCTCGGATTCCCCGCTGGGCTCGTGCCCTGCCGCCTTGAGCCTTTCTTCCATGGCGGAGGACTCCGCCTGGTTGACCTTGCAGCCCATGGTGTGGATGCTGAACTTCATGCGGGTTCCTGACCGGGCAAAGGGGAGCGAGCGGACAGCCGGCGCGGGGGGCGGAACCTGAAATCCGCAACCCGCGACAGCCGCGCGTGAGGCCAGAGATGGCAAGGCTTTGAATCCTCGGCTGAGGCTGAACGGCTTCAAAGCTCAAAGGCGAAAGCGCAAAGGATTAGGCGTAAATGGCAAGGCGTAAGGCGTAAGCCTTAAATCGCAGGCGTGCGGTTCGCCGGGGCGGCCCGGACGCCGCCGAGGGCTGAAAAAGGCCCCTGGCGCCGACAAGGGGCGGCGGGGGCCGGGGGCGGGACCTCGGGAAGCTGGGGGGTGCGGGACGGCGCTCCCGCGGGGGACGAGGCAAGCTGGCGGGGCGCCCCGGGCGGGGGCCCGCCAAGGGGCGCTGCGCAACCCGCCGCATCGAAGCGGCACAGCCTGCCCCTAAGGGAACAGCACCACTTTTCCGGCCAGCTCTCCCTTGGAGAAGACGGCGAGCGACACCGCTATCTGCGGCATTACGAGCGCCTGGGGCAGATCGGGGGAAACCGGCCTCCCGCCCAGCGTGATCCTGGGGTCTTCCAGAGGCGCCCCTCCGGCGAGGCGCACCTCCTTCAGGGTAATCCGGGATCCGGCGGGCACGTGCCAGCGCTGGCCGAGCTTCAAGGTCTTCTGGGCGCCGTCCTTCACGAAGACCGCGCTGTCGAGCTTCAAGGACGTCACCTGGACGTAGGCCTTGGCCAGGAGCTCCTTCCCGTTCTCCGCGCCCAGCTGGTAGGTCGGGAACTCTCCCTTGTCCTTCAAGGCGAAGAAGCCGAGCAAATCGCGGGCCGTGTCGCACACGGTACCCTGATCGTTTCCCGTAGTGTCCCCGCGGCGGCCCACGAAGCCCTTGAAGTTCATGACCGTGCCTTCGGGGAGCGGCGAGGGGCTGGATATGTCAACCAGGAGCACCTTAGAGCCGGCCCGGACGCTCAAGGTCTCCTCCGGGGCCAGGCTCACGGGCTTCCCGTCGACCTCCAGGATGAAGGCGGTTACGGCGCCGTGCGGGCCGTGGCCGCTTTCCGGCGGGGTGAGCGGCCCGCTCACCTGGGGGCGGCCGACTCCGGCGGGCCGGCTCCCCGGCCCGTCCCCGGGCG
>JAIRZX010000162.1 GCA_031267005.1 Deltaproteobacteria bacterium | reverse complement strand
TAATGGCGTACGTGAAGGTCCACAACAGAGCCGGTATACCATACCGCTGGAAGAAGTTGATCGTGAAGGGGTCCCAGCTCCGGAATACCCCTGCGAACTTCTGCGATTAGACACTAGTGCTCAGTTGCAAAAGTTCATGTGAAAAGCCATGATCAAGCGGAGGCTAATCATCTAAATGATTATTTTCCCGTCATTATCGTACTGTTCACAGGGGTGAAGGCCATTTCCTCCCCTGCTCCCGAAGGACCTCCAGGGTATCTGTTCTCAGGGGAGAAGACCGCCTCCCCCCAGCCCAAGCCCGCCTCCCCTTGCTCAAGGCCCACCCCTCTCGCCTGCCAGAAGATTTGACTCAGCCTTATACTGACCGCCCCCCTTTTCAGCCCGTGAACGGATACCCGATCAGGTCAGGTTCTGCGACCTTCTGCGCAGCGTTTCGGACGTCTCCCTCCCGCAGTTGATGTCAGTGTAAATAGTTCGGATAGAACTTCGCGGCGGGAAAACGCCTCTTCATATTCAGCGGCACCCCTAGCGCCCGATATAGAGCTGCATCGCGGATGTTTCGCCATTTTCAGCCGCCAATGATCGGTTTTTCCGAGTTTTTGCCCTGGCGAACTTGACACAGGTCCAGAATGACTTTTTTTTGCGGTGGCATTTAAAGATGTTTGGCAAAGGGCGCTCCTCGGGGGCTCAGTCCCGGCCGAAGCCATGGAACCCTTGTCGGCTGCTAGGCTTTTGCGACTGCGCGAGCGGAGCGGCGGGTTCCTGCCGGGGACGATAGCTTTGTCGAAGATCCCGCTTTCTCTCTCGCAAGCCCCCGGAGGCACTCCGGCCGACATGGGCCCGCCGAAATCGCTCCGCTTTGATGGTTGTGCATGGAAGGCTCTTCCGGACTGGCCGCCATGCCCGGCGCCGGCAGCCGTCCGCGCGTCGGGGGCGCACGCGAGGGAGCGGGGACGTCCGGACAGCCCCGCCCGGAAGCGAAAAGCCTGGGTTCCGTTCCGGAGCCGCCGGAGCCGCAGCCGCAGTCGCCGCAGCCTCCGGTGCCGCCGAAGGGTCGCCGGAGCGTCGCCTCAGGTCCGGGAGCGAAGGCGGCGGGTCCTGAACGGCTGGTCGCCTTTCGGGAAAGCGTTGTCTCGGAATAAAGAGGCGACCGGACGCATGCTTCGGAAAGGGCCGACGCAAGGGGCGGGCTTCGGAAGGAGCCGTGCGGGCGTTTCACCCCGGCGGCCGGGAAGCCTGACGCGTGGGTCATGAGGCATTGCGCCCCGTCCGTTTCCTGGGTGCGCTCGCTCCCGGAAGGCCGGCCGCCCTGGACGGTGCCTTCCATGAGACTTTTTTCTGGGCTTTCCGGTAAAAGCCTCCCCGGACCCCCCCCCCACCCCACGTGTTTCCGAATCGGCAGCACCGTCTGCGCCCGGACTCCGCCGCGTCCGGAAGAAGCTTGACAAAAACGAGGTTCCCCGCGCGGTCTATTCCATCCGCCGCGTCCTCGTCGGGACTCTCGGTGTCCGGGAGCAAGGCGGGTGCGAGGGGGGCGTTTTTCCGTCCGGTCTCCGGGGGGAGGTGAGGTTGAAGCCCCGGCGTCAGACGCTCCTTGGGCCGGGGAAAAGGATGCCAGACGGCTAAGCCGGGTCTTGAGGTCTCGGCTGAACGGCAAGGGCGCTGGCGTGTGAGTCGGGACGGGCACGGGACGTCCGCGCCAGCGGCGGCCCGCTGCAAGAGCCTGGAGGCTGGCGGAAACGGCCGGGACCGAGCGGGGGCGGCACCCCGCCGGGGCGGGACGGCCGAGCTGAACGTTTCGGACCGCCAGGCCCGGCCGATCCCCCCGGACGCCAGTTGAGGCGCACCGTCGGAAGAGGCGACGGAGCCGACATTTGTGGGGGGCAGACGGCCATGACGCCGGTCGTGGCGGCCTGGACGGCTCGCGGCGGGGAAGGGCCGGGCATGCCAGCGTCCCGCCCCGGACGCGATCGGCTCCGTTTCAGGTTGCGGGGAGGAAACTCGGAATGACTCCAAGGCCAATTGTCTGAAATCGTTGGATAATGAAATTTCCGTTAAACTCGGGCCGGGCGAGGCAACGTCAGGTCTATATGCCATACGGCATGAAGGTTCCACGCGCGGGGGCGCCTGAAAACCGGCATGGACGCGTCTAATGCCAGTCCATCCTTCCAGCCGTCCATCCAAGCGTCCAGCCGTCAATCAATCCTTCCAGCCGACCTTTCAAGCGTCCAGCCGTCAATCAATTCAAGCGTCCAGCCGTCAATCAATCCTTCCAGCCGTCCATCCAAGCGTCCAGCCGTCAATCAATCCTTACCAGCCGTCCTTCCAAGCGTCCAGCCGTCAATCAATCCTTCCAGCCGTCCTTCCAAGCGTCCACCCGTCAATCAATCCTTCCAGCCGTCCATCAATCCGTTCGTCCGTCCTCCGGGCCTTCTTCCCGAACTCCCCTCGCCGTGCCCCTTCCCGCGTCGAAGGGCCGCATGGGAGTTCCGGAGGCTTTTCCGTGCAAACGAATGGTGTAAACTAGTCCCAAGCACGCTGTTGAGCCGGGAACGCAACGGTCCGGGGGACGCCGGAAGGCAGGTCGGGCGGCCGTTGAGTTCGCTGCGCCAAATGTAGTAAAGTTGCGGGATCGCCCCCCCGTCCGGGCCTCCGCAGGTCCCGCCGGGCCGCAATCCGCCACGATAGTGGGCCTTTGCTGCCGCACCCAGCCGGAGATGTATCCGGCGCAAGCCGTAAGGAGACGGTCTATGTGGACTCGCCCCGCCGCGTTAGCCCTGGCCCTGGCGGTTGCCGCAGCCGCAGCTGCCTGCGGGCACCAGGATCCCCAAAGGGCCCTGGAAGTGAGGAGCCGCCAGGACTACGTGCGCCTGGCCAACGCCTGCCTCTCCCATGACGAGATCTGGTTCTTCACCGAGGCGGGGGAGAGCCTGCGCATAGACGTGCTCAACGTGGCCCCCGAGCTCCTGGCGGTCGCCCGGTCCCAGTGGGCCGCGGACAGGGCTTTTACCGGGGAGCTTGCCAAGTGGCTCCCGGAGGGGAACGGCCGCGTGGTGCTCCTGGGGCTCTTCAACCGGCGGTTCAAGAAGGACGATTTCCTGAAGAAGGGCAGCTACCGGGCGCAGCTCGTCCTGGAGGATGGCAGGACGGTCCCCCACGATTTCGCCGAGGAGGTCCCGGAGGGTTTCCTGGCCGACTACTTCCCGGCGTTCAACCACTGGGCCAAGGTCTTCGCGCTCCATTTCCCGGCCGATCCCGGCGCCCCGGCCTCCTTGGAGGTCGTATGGCCCTCCGGCGACAGGCGCCTGCCCTTGAAGCGCCCGGCAGCCCCCGCCCCAAGGCGGTCCTGAGCCGATGGACCGAGCCCACAGAGACGGGCCGCGGGCATCGCTGCCGCGCTTCGCGCCGGCCTTCGCCCTGGCCTTGGCGGCCCTCCTGGCGCTGGCGCAGCCGTCGGCGGCCCAGGACGGCCCCGGGGCGCAGTCCCGCAGGCCGCAAGGCATACCTGCGGGCTGGATACCGGACGCCGTGCTGGATCCGGGCGCTAAGTCCGGTCTCATCCTCGTGGTAGACAAGACCCGCCAGGAGCTCCAGATCTGGCGCCACGACGGTAAGGGCGGCGTCGCGCTGGAAAGGGTGATCCCCTGCTCCACGGGCATCGTGCGCGGGGACAAGCTCGTGCGCGGGGACATGAAGACCCCGGACGGCTTTTACGTCTTCAACAAGAAGCTCCTCCCCCACGAGCTCCCGGACATCTACGGGATACTCGCCTACCCCATGGACTACCCGAACTTCTGGGACCGCGTCCAGGACCACGGGGGGAGCGGCATCTGGACCCACGGGGTCAACAAGCCGCTGGTAGACTACGACTCCAACGGCTGCGTGGAGCTCTTCAACCACGACATCGCGGGCCTGGAAGACCGCATAGTCCTCTACGACACCCCGATCCTTAACTACGAGGAGATGTCGTACGCCCCCGCGGACCGGCTGAGGGAAGAGGCTGGGAAGGTGGCCGCCTTCGTGGAAGAGTGGCGCTCCGCCTGGGCGGGCAAGGACCACGATCGCTACGCCTCCCTCTACGACCGGGGCTTCCGTAGCTCCGACGGGATGACCCTCCCGGGCTGGCTGTCCCATAAAAGAAACGTCGCCGCCGGCTACCGCAACATCAGGATCGCGGTAAACGGCTTGAGGATCTTCCGCCACCGGGACGTGGTGGCCGTTTCCTTCGTGCAGCTCTACGACGGCGACGGCCGCTACAGCTCCGCGGGGTACAAGCGGCTTTACCTGAAGCCCTCGGGCGGCGGCTACCTCATCGCGGCCGAGGACTTCGAGGGGGACCTCGCCCCCGAGCCCGGCAAGCGCCTTGACCCCGAGCGCAAGCGGGAGGCCTTGACCCGGCCGCCTTTGGCCGTCGCCTCCTTCTCCAACCCCGTGGCCGCGGCCGGGGCGGGCGCCATACTCCCCGGAATGACGATCCCCATCGTCACCGCGTCTTTGAGGCAGCCCGACGACACCCAGGGCGAGCTCGAAAGGAGCGCCCTGGAGGCCAGGCACGCGGGCCAGGTCCAAGGCGCCGCGCCGGAGGGCCCGTCCCAGGGGGCCGAGGACGGCCCGGAAACGCCCGCCGTTCAGGCCGCCCCCGAGGCAGGCCCTTCCGTTCCCGCCGCCCCCGAGGCCCCGATCCTCACGGCTTCCCTCGACCGCGAGGGCGCCGCGCCGGGCGCCGCCTCCGGTACGGCTGACGTTTCCCTTCCCGCCGCCGCGTCCCCCAGCCCCCCCGACGGCCCCGGCGGGGGCCCGCTTCCCGCCGGCGGCGGGACCCGCAACCCCAGGGTTTCCGGGTCGCTGGCTCCCCCCTCCCCCGAAACGCCGGGGCCCGCCGAACTCCTGGTGGCGGACGCCTCCGACCTCGCCCCTGTGGCCCAGGCCTCCGGCGGGAACCTTCCGGGACCTCCGGGCACCGCCGACATCATGCGCCTGGACGGGGCTGGGACCCCCCCCGCGGATCCCGCTCCGCCGCCCGCAACCGCCCCGGCGGCGGTCGGGGCCGGGGAGCCCGCGCCGCCCGCCCCCGGGCCGGGCCCCGTTTCCGACCCGGACGACGGTCCAGGCCCCGCGCCCCCGCCTCCCGCAACAGCCCCCGTGGCCCCGCCGGCCGTCGAGGCCCCCGCCCCCGCCGCCGGGCCCGAGGACGACGGGGAGGCCATAAACGGGCTTTTGGCGGGCTGGGTCGGCGCCTGGGAGGAGAAGGACCTGGAGCGCTACTTCGGCTACTACGCGGAGGACTTCCGCTTCCCGGACAGGGGCATGGACCGGGAGGCCTTCGTAAAGTACCGCACTAACTTGATCGAACGCGCCGGAGCCATCGACGTGGAGCTCGAGGGACCCTCCGTCAAGCTGGACGGCGGACGCGCCACGGTCGCCTTCGTGCAGCGCTACTCCAGCGGGAACTACAGCGACGCGGGGGAGAAGATCTTGAAGCTCGAGAAGAAGGGCGGGGCCTGGCAGATAGTCCGCGAGACCTTCCGGGCGGCCCGGGGGAGGGGGTGAGGCGCGTGGAGATACCCGAAAGCCTGAAGACTCCCAGCATCCGCGAGCCCGCCAAACGCCTCCACGTGCTGGTCATGACCGACGGGGGCGACACCCGCAGGTTCTCGCTGTCCACGACCTTTTTGTGGATCATGGCTTCCTTGGCCCTTATGGTGATCCTGGCGCTGGGGGTGCTGTCGTACTTGACAAGCTCGCTCTTGGTGGACAACCGCAGCCTCAAGCTAGGCTACGACTACGAGCTGAGGCGCCTGGAGACCCAGGCCTACAACCGCTCCATCCCCGACAGCCCCGAAGCGGCGGGAAGGCTTCTGGACAGGCTCGACCGCGCCGCGATGAGCGCCGTGGACGACGATCAGGACCTTCCCCAGGCCGTGCCCGACGTACCCGGCGGCCCGCCGGAGCCCCAAGGAGTTCCCTCCCCGCCCGTCCGGCCCGACGCCCCGGCCGCGCCGGACCCTGCCCAGGCCCAGGGCCCGGCCCAGGCCGCGGGGGAGGCCGCCCCCGCCGCGGCGGCCCAGGCGGCCGCGCCAGCTCCCGGCGCCTCCGGGGCCGGCGAGCCGGCGAGCCCGCCCGCCGCCGGCGAGGACCCCGCCGCGGCCTCCGCGCAGCAGGCCCCAGCCGGGCCCGAAGAGGAAGCCTGGACCGCGTTCCACAACCGCCTTGCCGTGCCGGCCGGCCCGGCAATACTGGACGTGGACGAGTTCAGGTTCTCGCCGGACGGGAGCTACTCCTATTACCTCAAGCAGGCGGCGGGGCCCGGCGAGAGGCTCCGGGGCCGGGCTATCACGGTATTCGCCGTGGCGGACAGGGACGGGAAGGTCCGGCTCGCGTCCGACCCCGAGATGGATCTCCGCAACCCTTCCCGCGGGTGGGACATCGGGGGGCGCTACAACATTATCGCCTCCAAGGTTTACAAGGGCCGCGCCAGGATCCCCCCGGGCGGCTCGGCGCTCTCGTGCGAGGTCCTGGCCTGGGACGAAGACTCGAAGGATCTCATCTTCATGAAAAGAGTCCCCCTGGGCGGTGGGGGCTGACATGCCCGGAAACGCCCCGCCCCTTCCGGGCCGCGCGGGAGCGGACTCCGGCCGCGGGGCCGGGCCGCCGGGGCTTTCTGCGGACCGCTCCCCCGCCCTTCCGCGCGGCCCGCGGCCGGAGAACCCCTATCGGCCGAAGGGCCCCGAGAAGCCTTCCCGCCTCCCGCCCGCGGCGTCCCTCGCGGCGCTGGCGCTGGCGCTGGCGGCGTCGGCCCTTTTCGCCCTCCCCGCTGCCTTCGGCCAGCCGTCCGGCCCTCCGGGGCACGGGGACAGGCAGCATATAGTCTACTTCCAGGGAACCGACCAGGAGCTGGAGATCTACAAGATCTACGGCCGGCACGACGGGCCGACTATCATGATCCTCGGCGGCATCCAGGGGGACGAGCCCGGCGGCTTCATGTCCGCGGATCTCTACGTGGACATGGCGCTCGAGCGCGGGAACCTGATAGTTGTGCCCCGCGCCAACTTCAAGTCCATCATCGCCTTCAACCGCGGGATCGTGGGCGACATGAACCGGAAGTTCTCCGACGCGCAGGCCGGGCCCGCGCCGGCCCCGGACCCGGACCGGGAGGCGGTTAGGATCATAAAGAACCTCATGGCCGAGGCGGATTTGTTCCTAAACCTCCACGACGGCTCCGGCTTCTACCGGCACAGCTGGGAGTCGGAGATGGCCAACCCGAAGCGCTACGGCCAGTGCATCATCGCCGACGCCGAGTCGTACCGGGACCCTAAGACCGGCAGGGACATAGCCCTGGGCCGCGACGCGAGGCGGGCGGTGGAGCTTATCAACCGCTCCATACCCGAGGACGAATTCAAGTTCCGCTTCTCCAACCACGACACGCTCTCCGAGACTACGAGCCACGCCGAGCAGAGGGGGAGCGCCACTTTCTACGCCCTTACCGCGTTAGGAATTCCCGCCTTCGGCATCGAGACCTCAAAGCAGCTCCCGTCGCTGGAGATGAAGATCCGCCAGCACAATTTAGCCGTGAACGCCTTCATGGATATTTTCGGCGTCGTCCCCGAGAGCCCGCGCGTGCGCATGTAGCCCCCGGAGCTGAGCTTCATGGTCATTTCGGTCGAGGGC
>JAIRZX010000158.1 GCA_031267005.1 Deltaproteobacteria bacterium | reverse complement strand
GCGCGCCGAAGCTCATGACGATCTACCTGGAGACCTGCCCGGTGCACGACATGCACGACGGCGGCGGCCGCGCCAGGCTGGACACCCTGGCCTACACCCCCAGGCTCGCGTTCGGGCCGAGGGAGGCGGACGCGAGGGGGCTCTTCCTGGTGCCCGTGGCCAGAATCGCGCGGGCCGGGGAGGGGGCGCGCCTCGCTCCCTTCGCGCCGCCCGCCGTAAGGCTCTACAAGGACGGGCTTTTGAGGTCGGCGGCCTTGGAAGTGCTGGAGCTTTTGAGGGCCAAGGGCAGGGAGCTGGAGGAGTACAAGCTCTCCGCGCAGCGCTCGCGGGAAAGGGGCGGCGGGAGGGAGCCTTCGGAGAGGGCCCTCGCGGTGGCGCTGGGAGTCGCTTTGAGGCACATAGCGAGGCTCCACCATCTCTTAAACGCCCCTTCGGCGCACCCGCACCAGGTTTACTCGGCCATGTCCGAACTCGCCTCCGAACTGGGTATCTTCGCCCAGAGGGGTACCGGGTTCAGCTTCCGCGGCTGGGACCAATGGGACCCGGGGCCCGCTTTCCTGGAGATGAGGGAGGCGGTGGCGAGGCTCCTGGAGGAGGTGAGCCCGGGGCCCAACCTGAGCCTGGTGCTCCGCCGCGAGGGCGCGAAGTTCGAATGCGCGCTCCCCCCCCTCCCCGAGGGGGAGCTGGGCTTCTGGATCGCCGCCCGCACCCAGATGCACGCGGACGAGGCCAAGCTGGCCGTGCCGGCCGGCGCGAGGCTCGCCTCCCCGGGGAGGATGGCCGAACTCGTCGCCACGGGCCTTCCCGGCGTTGGCCTCACCCCCGTCCGCGACGCGCCCGCGGGGCTTCCCAGGCGGGCCGACACCGTGTACTTCGCGGTCAGGGACAAGGATCCGATGTGGGAGGAGGCCGTAAGGGAGGGGCGCCTGGAGCTGCGCTGGCCCGACGCCCCCGCCAAGGCGCAGCTGACGCTGGTCGCGGTGAGGTTCTGAAGGCCGTGGGGCGCTTAAGGGACATAAGTTCGGCTCCGGCTCCAGGCCCGGCCCCGGCCGGCGCCCCGTGCTTCCGCCCGGGGCCGCGTCCGGCTCCAGGCCCGGCCCCTGGCTTCCGCCCGGGGCCGCGTCCGGATTCAGGCCCGGCCCCTGGCTTCCGCCCGGGGCCGCGTCCGGCTTCAGGCTGGGCGGCGGCCCGGAGACCGGACCCAAGGGCGCAAGCGGAAGACGGCGCCGTCCCGGGGCGGCCCCGGGTATCGGTTCGGCGCGGACGCGCGGGGCGGCGGCCCGGCAGCCGGGCGCCCGGACGGGAGCGCGGGAGGGGCTTTAAATGCTGAAGAAGTTCTTCCTGGTGATCCTCCTGTTCTTCCTCGCCGTCGCCGCCGGGGTGGCTCTCCTGGCGCTCGCCTGGATCAGGCAGTGGAGCCCCTGGATAGCCTTGGCCGGCCCGGGCGTGTTCCTCTTCGTGCCGTTCTGCTGGTACCTGTCCAAGCTCGTGTCGAGCGTGTTCGCCAGGAGGCGCTACGCGGACACCGTGCTGGGGCGCGGGACCGGCCTGCCGGACGCCGCCTCCGAGGGTTCGGCGCTCCGCCGCGACTGGGAGAGGGGGCTCGCCGCCTTGAGCCCTCCCGGGCGCTCGCAGGTTTCCGACCCGGCCAGGGGATTCCCGTGGCTCTTGGTCCTGGGGCCGCAGGGCGCGGGCCGCCACGGCATCCTGCGCGGGGCCGGGCCGCCGCTCAACCCCGATCCCGAGGCCCCGCTGGAGGGCCCGGAGGGCGCGAGCTGGTACTTCTTCGAGAACGCCGTGTACGTGGCCGTGCGGGGGCTCTTCGACCGCTACCCCGAAAAAGGCCGGGCCCCGGCCGCGCGGGGCGCGGCCGAGCAGCGGCAGGGAGCGCCGCCGCAGGCCGCCGCCTTGCCCGGGGCGGGGCTCGGGGCCGCGCCCTCCGCGCCGGGATCTTTCGACGCGGCGGCGGCCTTGGGCCAGGCGGCCGGGGGCGCCGAGGACGCGCGGGCCGGGCTGTGCGCGCTCTTGCGCGAGAGCGGGAGGCGGGTTCCCCTCCAAGGGGCGGTCCTGTCCGTGCCGGCTGAGCTTTTCGGGACGGAGCGCGAGGCGGAGCTGAGGGATCTGGCGTTCCAGACGGGACAGCTTCTGGACAGGATGGCGGACGAGCTGGACTTCGCGCCTCCCCTGTACGTGTTCGTGACCGGGCTCCACCTGGAGCCCGGCTGGGAGGCGGCTTTGGACAGGCTCTCGAGGGAGGGGGCCGTCCTGGGCGCGATGTTCGAGGCTGACGAGCGCCAGGAGGGGCTGGCCGCCGAAGCGGCGGGCGCGATACGCTCCGGGATAAGGGATCTCGTGGTGGAGGCCATGGATTCGGAGCCCGGCGACATAGCGCCTTTCCTTGCCGCGCCCGCGGCGGCCGAAGCGCTGCAGAGGCCCCTGTCCGTCCTCCTCGGCGTCCTCCAGAACCCCGCCGCCGGGAGCGTCAGGCCCAAGATAATGGGGCTTTTCGTGTCCCTGCCGGCGGTGTCCGCCGACGCGGAGGCCCCTTCCCCCGAGGGTGCGGCGGAGGCTCGCCTTGGCGGGGCCGCGGCGGGGCAAGGCGCCGCCCGGCCCGCGCCGGAAGCGTCCGGCGGCGCCCCCGGCGTGGCCCCGCCGTTCCCGTTTTACGGTTTCTCCTCCTCCTCCTCCACCACCAACTCCTCCTCCTCCTCCTCCTCCTCCTCCTCCTCCGCCGCCGCCGCCGCCGGAGCCGGCACGGGCGGAGACGGCGCGGGCGGCACCTCCGACGGGCAGAGGGAGCTCGCCGCCGCGGCCGGAACCGCGGCGTCCGTCCTGGCGGCCGCGGGCGGGCTGGAAAAGCCCGGCGGGACGGGCCCGGCGGGCGCGGCCGCCGCCGCGGCCCTGGAGCCGAAGGGCCCCGGGCGCCCGGCGCCGGTGACCGGCGGGGCGTCCGAGAGGCTCCTCTCCGAGACGCTGCCGGGCATGGGGTATTTGTCCAGGCGGATAAACCGCTCCGGGGCCAAGAGGCAGCGGAAGTACGTCTTAGGCCTCCTTTGCCTGTATTCGGCCTTGCTGGCGGCGGCGTACCTGGTGGGCAGGAACGTCGAGTACCAGCGCGGCGCCTCGGCGGAGGCGGAGGAGTTCATGTTCGCCTACGCCGCCGCGCACGCCGGCCCC
>JAIRZX010000149.1 GCA_031267005.1 Deltaproteobacteria bacterium | reverse complement strand
TCACGTACGTAATCGAACTGAAGATGGCTGATGACGCCAGCGGCGGCCGCGAAGCCGCCTGTGCGGGAATGAGCCAGATGCGACGGCAAAAGTACGGACGAGCATCGAAAAATCCAGTCTCCGTGTCGATTGCCATCGGCAGGAACGAGAGGAACATCGTGGCATGCCTATTCGCGATTGACGGTCGCGAGATGTGCGTTTATCCCGTTGGCGGCGAAAGATAAATTCCGCTTGTAGCCGAAGGCAGGCGTTTTAGCCGTCGGCATACCTAATTGCCGACGTCCAATCTCTTGCGGCCGGGCAACCCCGTTGGCCGAACTTCCGTCGGAAGTTTCGTCATGAAACTTTTTTTTGCGTCCTGGGTAGGTAAGGGCGTCATTCGATCTTAGCGTTTTATGGGTTGGCACATCGGAAAACCTGCATGATCGTGCTATGCGGCGGCGCAGGGGCGCCAAATAGATGAGAGGTTTACTGGAACGGCGCAAGTACATTCGTTTCCTCAGCTGTGTAAAGGCAATGGTTCGGTCGCGCTGGTTATCTCTCCAGGCGGGGGCGGCTCCGGAGGAGATGGGGAGAAGCGCTAGCAAAGGAGGGCGGTCCCAGCGGGAAAGCCCAGCCCCGAAGCCTGGAAAAAAATGCATTCCGCGAACGAGTAGGGTGCGCCAGGCCAAAAATGACTGGTAATTTGTATTTTATAGAATTTGATGCTCCAAACATCCATGATAATAATTAAATTACAGCGGTCTAAAAAATTTAGTAAATTATGAAGTGATTCTAAATTACAACGTTTAATTAAAATATTTTTAACTACACATATACTTTACATCAATAGTGAATTATCGTATGATCTCGATAAGCTCTTCCAGCTCTTAAGTTCCTCGCCATTCCGTAGCTCCCACCCTCGCACCTTCCGCCCCTCTTGCCATTTGGGGGGATCATCCGTGCGTCATCCCTCTTGATTCGCGTTCGTCGGCCAACGCACCATAAGGAGAATCCCTATGCGTAAAACTGCAGGTGCAGGATTTTCCGCGCTGGCGCTATCCGCGTTGCTGACGGCTTCGCTTCTGTGCCCTCCGCGTGCCGTCTGCAGGTCCGAAGCTGCTGAAGCATCAGCGTTGGGCAGCTCCGTCCCCGCAGTTCCGGCCTCTTTTCTTCGGGAGGGAGCTCCCTCACGCCCAGACTGGCGGTTCGCTGGGCAGTATGACGTGATTCTCTGGAACCGGCCGTCCGGAGGGGAGTCCGGAGGGGCGAGGCAAGGTAGCGCCCGCGGCCTCAGTATCGCGGGTATGGTTTTCCTTTGCGTCTGCCTCGCGGTGGTGTTGCTTTTCGTGAATGACTTCTATCTGGGCTTGAAGCGTGATGATTGGCTCGCGAGGCGCATCGCCCGTGCGGCTAAGCGCTTTGGCGGGAGCGAAGGCGAAGGGAGCGTAGGGCAGGGGGGGCGCCCGAGCTTGAGACGCTCGTTTGGGCCGAGCTCTTGGACGACGGAGCTTTCAGGCAAATCGGGGACATTTTGCTTTTGGAGCGTCGGAATTCTTGTCTGGCGGGGCGTCTTGCCCGCCTGGACGCGGGATCCGGCGAGCCCGGCGGAGATCCCGGGGGCGGCGGGGGGGGGGAAAGCCGCCATGGACGGCTCCTCCGGAGCTGCCGGGGCCTCCGGCAGCAGAGGAACGTCGGGAACGGCAAAGCTTGCCGAACAGCTTCGGCGGGGATTGCGCAGGAACCGCGCCGAGACGGCCAAAAGGCGCAAGGCGGCGGGCCGGGTTCTTGCCAAAGGCGGCGTAGCGGTCTCGCCGGAAGGTGTCGAGTGGCTTCTCTCGACGCTCTCCGGGCGGCTTGTGCTGTACTTATCGGTGGCCGTCAAGAACGCCTGCGGGATCGCCGGGTGCTTTCGCAAGAGGCTGGCATGGAAAGCGGGCCAGGAGAAGGCCCGCAACTGCCTTACGGCCTTGGCCGCCGCCGTATCCGCCTGCTCCAGCCAGGCGGAACTCTTCCGCGCCAGGATTTCCGAAATCTACCTTCCGCGCCTCGACGCCCTCATCGCGGAAAGCGGGTCGGGCTCGCCGGACGCGACCGCGCGGGCGCGGGAGAGTTACCGCTTGATCTTGGAGGAGCACGAGACACTCCTGCGCGGCCACAGCAAGAAGCTGGCCGAGACGGCGGTTTCCCTGCGCGCCGTCATGAGGCCCGTCGCTCCGGGGAGTGCCCGTTCCTCCTCCTCGAGCTGGCTCCTGAATCCGCGCTCGACTGCCTGGAGCGCCGCTTTTGACGGCGAGTATGCCCTGAATGCCGTCATAATGAAACCCATGGAGTCGTCGGCGTTAGGGGTCGGCATGGAGCCGCTCTTCAGGGAGATCTCGGAAATACTGGTGGGTGGCGGCGGGGAGGACGTCTGACAGGACCGTATGGCCGCCCGGCAGCTCCTTGTGCTCTGCGGTGCCGTGCTTGGGGGTCCTGCGGGGTCTCCCCGGCGGCCCAACGCCGCCATCCTTGGGCGCCCGGTAACGGTCAAGCCGGGGCTTTAACCGGCCAGACGCGTTTCGGCGGGAGCTGGAATTGATATGTTCCGCAGGGGGAGCCTGCACGGACCTTTGCGACGGTCGCAGTTTTCGCAGGTTCTGCGGAGGGAAGTACCTTTATTCCCGCCTGCCGCATCGGCGGGGCCGAAGGAGTCTGCTTCAATTGCGGCCTGCAGCTGGATTGGATTGGATTGGGTTGGACTGAGGCGGAGCGGCGGGAGGACGGATCTGAGTGACATTCCCGACGGCGGCGGAAGGGGAAGCGGCGCGGGGGGGTCGGCGGGCAAGGCGCCGCAAGTCGCGGCAAGGGCGGCGGCTGGGGCAAGGGGGGGCAAGGACCGGGAGAGCGCTTTTTGTAACGGACGCCCTGCCGGATCCCCGAGGTGGAACTCCGTGGCTACCGCCTACGGGCCTGGCATGCTGGAAACGATCCGCCTCCTCGGCGCTGATTTCAGGGGCAGGATCGTCCTTGACGTGGGGGGCGGAGAGCGTCCAGTTCTCATTGGAGGAAGCGAGGGAGTCGGACAAGGCCAGGTTGTTCGACATCTCGGAGTAGATACTCAAGTTCTCCATGCGGGACGCCGAAAACCATGGAATAACCATCATCGGCTACTAGGTCTCCGACAGGGAGGGCGATGAGGCGGAGGAGGCCTCCTGCGTCGTTTTTCCCAGAATGAGGGCGTTCCAAGCTGGGAAACTCCATTCTTGGGTGCCTGCACAAACAGCAATTCCGAGAACGAGTAGGGTGCGCCAGGGCAACACGATATTAAATATTTATTTGGAGAAATTATGTTACATAAAACATTTTCGGCAATTTTTAAAATCAAGATTTCTTAGAATTACAAAAAAATTAAAAAATTATTTATTGTAAAATTTAATAACAATTTTTTTAACTACCAATACTATTTAAATCATATTAAATTTTTACTACGATATATATTTGCTCATGCTTCACTTAAGCTCATCCAGCTCTTAAGGTAATCATCCTTCTGCCGAACCTGCTCTCACCCTGGGGCCCGCTCCCTCTTTGCCGAGTTCAGTCTGTTGCCTGCGCCCTTGGTTCGCTGTCGGCCGACGGTACTCCCAAAAGAATAGAGTGAATCTATGCCAAAAGAAAAGAGTGAATCTATGTTTAAAACTACCGTTGTAATATTTCGTACGCTGGCCCTCTCCGCGTTACTGGCAGCTACGCTCCTGAGCGTTTCGCGTCCCGCCTCTGGGGCCTCGCTTGACACCTCAGCGGCGGCCCGCGTAGCCTTCGAGGTTTCGGCAGTTTTCCCGGTTGCGGGCTCGCCCTCGCCCTCGCCCTCGCCCTCGCCCTCGCCCTCGCCTTCGGTCTCGGGCGGTCGCTTCGCGGTCCCGTCGGCTGTAAGTGTCGGGACCGGGACGTCCGCGGGAGAGTCCGGGGATGAGAATCGATGGAGCATCAGCGGCGGCGTTATCGTGGTGGTGGTTTGCTTATTCATCTGGATTGCGTTATCGATAGCCTTCATCCTTGGCTACAAACCGAGTTTGACTTCGTGGGCCCGCCGCGCGGCTCGCGTTGCTCGCGCGGCTAAGCGCTTTGGAGGGGGAGAAGACGAAGGGAGCGCCGGGCAGGGGGCGGAGGAGCTTGAGAAGCTCGTTTTGGACGAACTGTTTGACGACGGAGTTTTAAAGAAGCTCGGAGATATTTTGCGCTTGGAGCGTGGGAATTCAGTAATGAGCGGGCAGCTTGCCCTCCTGGAGGCTGGACGAGCCGACCCGGGGGGAGATTCCGGCGCGGGCGGCGGGGGGAGGGAGGGCTCCCTAGCCGGAGCCTCCGGCACGTCCGTAGCATCTGGAACGGCAAGGATTGCGGAACGCCTGAAGCGCGGATTGCGCCGGAGCGATGCCGAGATAGCCAATAAGCTCAAGGCGGCGAGCCGGGTTCTTGCCGGTGGCGGCTTAGCGGTCTCGGCGGAGGGGATCGATTGGTTGCTCTCGACGATCTCCGGGAGGCTTGTCATGGACTTCTTTGTAGTCGTCAGGAACGCCCGCAGGCTCGTCAACTGGTTTGAAGTGAGGCTTGACTGGAAAGCGGGCCCGGAGAAAGCGCGCCGCTACCTTACGGCCGTAGCCGCCATCGTTTCCGCCTGCTCCAGCCAGGCGGAGCTTTTCCGCGCCAAGCTTTGCGAAAGCTACATTATCCCCAAACTGGCTCATGCGTCCTGGCACGACCGCCAAGAAAGCCGTCCACAGCGCCGATATTGCCCTCTTTGCCATCACCTGGAACCCAATGGGGGGGCTCGGCATAGAGTCCGTTGCTTCGGGGCTCGACATGGAGTCCTCGTTCCGGGAGATCTCCCTAATCCTGTTGGGAGACGGCGGGGTGGAGGCCTAACTGTCCATAAGGACCTCGAGACTTCTGCCTTGTCCCCCGCAGCGCCCGCCTGAGGGCTCTGCGGGGGCCCCTTTGGAGGCCCATTGGAGGATTACGTCGCGTCATGCAGCGGCCAGGCTCGTCCCGAAGGGCTACGGACGTGATAAGATCAGCGGGGGGATCCCGCACGACCCCCCCCGCGGCATCCGAAGTGTTCCCAGGCCGCGTTGAGGGCAAGTTCCTAAATCCTTTCCGGAAGCATGGGCGAGGGGCCGGAGGGGCGTGATTCAACTGCGGACCGCGGCTGGCTTCGATCGCGGCAGAGCGACGGGAGGACGCAAATGAGGGATATTTCCGACGGCAGCGGCAGGTACGCCGCCGCGAACGGGGGTAAGCGTGGCGGCGGAGGCAAGGACGGGGGCAAGGACCGGGAGCGCGCTTTCTGGAACGGCCGGGCGGCCGACTTCCCGAGGTGGAGTTCCGTGGACAACGCCTACGAGCGGGGCATGCTGGAAACGATCCGCCGCCTCGGAGCCGATTTCAGGGGCAGGACCGTACTGGACGTTGGGGCGGGCAGCGGCCAGTACACGCTGGAGATAGCGAGGGAGGCGGACAAGGTCACGGCGCTCGACATCTCGGAGGAGATGCTCAGGCTCTCCAGGCTGGACGCCGAAAGCCTGGGCGTATCCAACATCGACTACGCGGTTTCAGACTGGGAGGGCTATGAGCCGGAGGAGGCTTTCGACGTCGTCTTCTGCATGATGAGCCCGGCCGCCAGGGACGATCCCAGCCGTGAAAAGCTATTCGCATGCGCCCGAGAGACCGTCGTCGTGACGGGTTTCGCCAAGAGCCGGCCCGCGGCCGGCTTGGCGGACATGCTCGGCCGCCGCGGCTTGAGGCCTAAGGAGATGCGGAACGGCCCGGAGATGAGGGAATTTCTGGACAGGACGGGCAGGCGCTACCGCTGGGAGCTCAAGGAAGGAGTCTGGCGCATCCCCTATACCCGCGAGAAGTACGCTGGCATGCTTCGTTCCTTTCTGGAGGACTACGGGGTCAATCCCGACTCCGGCGAGGTTGAGGAGGCGGCGGCGGGCCTTGATCCGGATGGCGCGGGGGACTTCGTGGTCGAGAGGCCCTACGCCGTGGAGGTCATAGTCAGCCCGGCTCGCTGACGGGACAGGCAGGGCAAGCCGCCACAAGGCCGCTAGTGCGGCGTTTGAAAGGCACGGACGTCCCGTCACGCCCTGTTCGGTCTGTCTCGCCATGGCGCCCGAAGGTGCCGGGCCGCAATATCCCCGGTCCAAGTTTAACAAAATGGACCTTTTCTGTGAAATCAGCCCCAAGCCCAACGCATATTCCTCTCCCATCTTGAGGGTCCCAACCTCCTACCGGGGTGGCAGATATTTGGGAGCAGCACCTACTATTTAACAATCTTTAATGTATTT
>JAIRZX010000052.1 GCA_031267005.1 Deltaproteobacteria bacterium | reverse complement strand
GGATACGCTCGAACCGACCCTTCCGCCGGGTGAGAGCTTTGGCCGCCCCTTCCCGCACGGGGCGTTCGGCTTCATGGCGGGCGGCTGGGTTTTCGCGGCGGAATCGAGGTTGACGCCGCGGACCAGATGAAGCTGGTCGGCTTGGACATCATGAGGATCTTCAACTTCCGGATCCTGTGCGGGAGGCTCAAGCGGCAGGCCCGAGACTCCGCGGGCGCGTGCCAGGGCTAACGGTCTAGCCGCCCGGACCGGAACTTGACAGTAAGGAAACAGACAGAACACCCGCTAAAAATAGAATTCCTCGGCCCGTCGGCCCAGCTGAGGGGCCAGTAGCGGCGGAGCTGTGCCCAGATCATTTTGAAGCTCGAATCGACCCCGCCGTCCGGGGGTGCTATGGCCATCCCCTCCCCCGCGGAGCGTTCGCCTTCGGGGGGGGAGGCTGACTTTTCGCGGTTGGACCGAACTGGGTCCTGGACTCGCCATTCCGGGGGGACACCGGTACGACGCCAAATGCATTAGCCGAGGTCAGTTCCAGAAGATCGACTCCCTCCCCGAAAGGCGTCCCGGTCCCCGCCCGACGCCGCCGGCGGCCGTTACCAGCAAACGGCCGGCTCCCCGCGCTCGTAACCCGCAGGGCGTCGGCGGCAGCCAAGGCGCCCCCGAATCATTTACGCCGGTAAGCGGGCAGGCTTTCCTTAAAGCCTATCGCAAACGCCACCCGGACTCCCGGATGTTTTGTTATTCGGGCGCGCCGAGCCTGGGCCCGTGCCCGCGGCACCGTCATTCGGGCGGCAAGTCCCGGAAGCTCGCCTTCCAGCCAGGCTCGCCGGTAACCCGCCTCCGCTCCGGCTTCCAGGCTACCCCCCATTCAGGTCCCTGACCGGGGCGTTCTGCGCTGTTTTGCGAACGCGCTAAGCGTTGTTTTTGCGAACGCGCTAAGCGTTGTTTTGCATACGCGGTTCGAGTTGTTATTCATACGCGATTCGCGTATTTTACCTTCCGCGTTGCGCACTGTTGAGCCTTAGCTTCCGCTGTAAGCGGACCCTGCTGGTCCGTTCAGAAAAGGTGCCGCGTAAGGAGCGCGATAAGCGGATGCCTGATTGAAACTGCCGTCGGCGGGTCGGGCGCCGGGCAACGGCCGCGTCAGTAATCCTCTTCGGGATCTGGGAACTTCAGCGTGCGGCAGTTTTTCGGGGCGCTGGCTTCAGCCGCCTCGCGGAAGGGAACGGACCCCGCGAATTCCGGGTAGGCGTCGTCGCGCTGGAGCACCCTCACGAGGATGTCCGTCACCGCCTCCTCTCCCATTTCGCGGTTCATGATGCTAATCCACTGACGCTTCAAGTAATTGCACCGCTCGTACATGTGCGGGGATTCAGTACGCAGGTAGAGAGTCCCCAGCTGCTTGCCGACGGCCTCGACCCGGCCGTGGTGCTTGGCCCCTATGAGTTCGTTGAATTTCCTGAAGAGGCGCTGGTTGCGCACCGCGAAATGCAGCCATCCGTTGTGGACAAGGTAGTCCACGTGCTCGTCCAGCCTGGACGAAAGCCCCGGAGGCGCCCCGAAGGCGGGGCCCGCCGGGCCCGCCGCCTTCCCGCGCTTGGCTTTGCGGATGCCGGCTGGCTTGGTCCTGACCTCGTCGGACAGGACGGGTTCGTTCAGCCTCCCGAGCTTCAGCAGGGGCTCGGTGCTGACGAGGCGGAGCCCCCTCCGCCACGGTTCGGGGAGGATGCTGGGGAGGGATCCGGCGGAGTAGAAGTAGTTAACCTGGCTTCGGGAGCGACCGGGGTGTTCCCTCGCCCCCCGGCGTTCGTTTTCCAGCGGCCCGCGCTCGGGCCCGGGGGGCGGCTGGCCGGGGGCTCCGGGCTTGGGCGGGGGGATCGGCTTTCGTGGGATGCCCGGGATCCTTCCGGGGAAATCGCGGTTCAACAGGCCGCCGAAGTCGTCGCGGGGCTTTTCGGAGCGCTTTGCCCTTCCCAAGACAGGAGCCGACGGGCGTCCGCGGGCCAAGCCGGTTTCCGGGCGGGCCGGGCCGCTCCCCGCTTGGAGTTCGGCCCCGCTCCCGTCGGGCGCCCAGCCTTCGCGGGAGGCGTCGCCGCGTAAATGTTCCGCGTCCGCTTCCGCGCCATAGGCCGCCTGGGCTGGACCCGCGTCCGCTTCAACGTCCGCAGTTGCCTGGGCGGGCCGGGCCCCGGCGCCCGGAAGCGACGGGGCTCCTGGTCCGGGGGAGAGCCAGAGTGCGGAGCGGGAATTGCGAACCCACGGCGCCTTAAGTCCCTCCCTGCGGCCGGCCGGGGGATGCCCGCCGAACTGGTACAGATACCGGGTGGCGAGTTCAGGCAGGCTTTCGGGGACCCCGGGGAGGCCCGGCGCCCTGCCGGGGAAGACGCGGTTCAGCAAGCCGCCGAAGTCGTCGCCCGGCATGTTGCCGGGCTTGGAACTTCCCGAGGACGGCCCGGTGGGACTGTCGCCGGGACCGAGGCTTTCCGGGGCGCCGCGGGAACTCGCCGGATGGGGCCCGGGGCCGCTATCGGGGATGGTTCCGGCTTCCGGGGCCGCGCCGCTGCCTCCGGGTTCCGCCGGACCCGCGCCGGGCCGGCCAGACAGGCGGTCCGGGTCAGGGCGCCGCGGGAGGAATCCGCCCAGTCGCCTTGCATGGCGCGTTTCCCAGCGGAACCTGGCGCAAGCCGCGACGGCGACCTCCCGGAGGGCGCCCGCCGGCGCAGGGCCGTCGGGCGCTACAAGCTCCGGCCCTGGCGGGAGGCCTGGCCGCCTCCCGGGGAAATTGCGGTTCAGGAGGCCCCCGAAGTCGTCGGCGGGCGGCCCGGCTTTCCCCGGGGGAGCCGCCGGGGGCCTTCCGGCGCGGACCCCGCTCCCTGCCGCTGGAAGGGTACCGGCCGTTGGAAGGGTACCGGCTCCGGCGGGCGGGCGGCCGATCGCGGGCCCCGCCCCGGACGCCGAGTCAGGGCCGGGCCGTCCGTACCGGTTCCGGGGCGGCCGGGTTCCGGGCGGGCGCGGGCCCTCCGGCGGCTTCCCGCCGTCCCCGTCTTTGGTCATCAGGCGTCCCCCTGGGAGCCCAGTCCCTGGAGCTGGGCCAGCCGGTAGTAGATGCCCTTCCTGGCCAGGAGTTCGCCGTGGCTTCCCTCCTCGGCGATCCTGCCCCGGGAGAGGGCGATGATGCGGTCCGCCCGCTTCACGGTGGAGAGGCGGTGGGCGATGATGACGGAGGTGCGGCCCTCGAACAGGGTGTTCATCGCCTCGGCGATGAGGAGCTCGGACTCGGAGTCCACGAAGGCCGTGGCTTCGTCCAATATTACCAGATCGGGGGCGTCGATGAGAGCCCTGGCGCAGGCAAGGAGCTGGCGCTGGCCGGCCGACAGGCTCCGCCCCTCGCTCCCGAGCTTTTCGCCGTAGCCCCCGGGCAGCCGCTCTATGAAGTGCGCGGCGCCGACCTTCTCGGCGGCCTCGCGGATCCGGGCCTCGGAGAGCTCCGCCCTGCCGAGCCTCAGGTTGTCCATGACGGTGCCGGAATACAGGTACACGTCCTGGGTGACGAGGCCTATGCGCTTGCGGTGGGCTTTGAGGTCCAGGCGCCTGAGGGGCTGGCCGTCGAAGATGATCTCGCCTTCGGTGGGATCGTAGAAGCGGAGCATGAGGCTTATCACGCTCGACTTGCCGCTCCCGGTCTCGCCGACGATGGCCAGCGTCTCCCCCTTCCCTATGCTGAAACGCAAATCGTCCAGGACCAGGGGCCCGCCTTCGGAATACTTAAACGACACTCCCTCGAAGCTCACCTGCCCGCCCGGGCTCGCTGGGGCCAGGGCGGGCTCCTCCGGAAGCGTCCTCTCGTCCGCCATGAACACCGCGTGCAGCCTCTCGAGGGACGCGAAGGCCGACTGGAAGGTGTTCACCTTCTCGGCCAGGTCCTTGATGGGCGCGAAGAAGCGGTTGGCGTAGCCCACGAAGGCGGCGAGCACGCCCAGGCTCACCGCGTTGTCCAGGACCATAAGGCCGCCGAACCACAAAACCACGGCGAGGACCAGGCTGGCGATGAGATCCACGAGCGGCAGGAAGACCGCCATGGAATGCACCTGGCGGAAGCCCACCCGGTAGTTCGCGAGGTTCAGCTCCCCGAAGGCCCTGGCGGACTCGCGCTCGTGGCGGAAGGCCTTGATGACGTTCATGCCCGCCCGCGTCTCCGAGAAGAACTGGTTAATCTCGGAAATCTTCCCGCGCATGTCGCGCTGCTGGTCCCGGGCTATGCGGCTGAAGTGCCAGGACACCAGGGCCACCAGCGGGGCCATCAGGAGCGTCGCGAGCGCGAGCCGCGGGGAGAGCATGAAAAGGATGGCGGCCACCCCGGCGAGGCTCAGGAGATCGCTGAAGAAGGAGGCGGAGGTGGACTTTATGAGCTGGTTTATGTTGTTTATGTCCGAAGTGAGCCTCGACGTGAGCCTTCCCGCCTCCTGGCGGTCGAAGTAACCCTGGGAGAGCCCGAAGAGGTGGTCCAGGAGATCCCGGCGCAGGTTCAGGCTGAGCTTCTGGGAGGCGGTCTCCAGCACCACCCGCTGCCCCAGGTCGAAGAAGTACCCCAGAACCATAAGGAGTCCGAAGGCGACGCCCAGGATCTTGAGCCCTCGCAGGTCCGAGCCGCGCAGGATCTGGAGCGCGGCCCCCTCGAACAGGGGCAGGTTGCGCTCCGGCACCGCGACCGCTCCCGGGTACCTCTCGGACAATGCCCCCGCGCGGGCGTGGAAGTCTTGGAGGTCGTTTTCCGTGAAGCCGTCCGAGGCGCGCTTTACGTAGTAGCGGTCCCTCGCGAGGTAGCCGGCGTCCCTGAGGCCTTTCTCCTCACGGGAGTCTATGAGCTCTATCGCGTCGGGGCCCAGGAAGTAAACCCCTTCCGCGCCGGAGGGCTCGAAGGCGGAGTGCGGAACGCGGGAGCGGAGATGGTCCGGCACGTCCGACGGCGAGGCCGCGGTCACCTTCCAGGCCAGGGGCAGTATGTAGCTGTCTATGGCTACCTTGGTGAGGTACGGGAGAATGATGCTCTGCGCCGATGCGAGCATGATCATGACCACGCCCAGCGCCAGGAGCGGCCTGAATGACTTCGTGGCCGGCCACAGCGACCAAAGGAGCTTAAGGTCCCCCCTGGTGACGCGGCGGTAGTCGTCCTCGTGCCTGTTCTCCCCAGCGCTCATTTGCCGCCGCCTCCCGTTTTTCCCGGAGCGCCCGCCGCCGCGGCACCGTCGGCCGGCGCGCGGGCGTTCCGGTCCCGGGCCGCCGCCGCCGCGGCTGGTTCCCCGTCCTTCCCGGCAGTCTCCGGCTTGACGTCCTTCCCGGCAGTCTCCGGCTTGACGTCCTTCCCGGCAGTCTCCGGCTTGACGTCCTTCCCGGCAGTCTCCGGCTTGACGTCCTTCCCGGAAGTCTCCGGCTTGACGGCGGTCCCGGGTTCAGCCGCGTCCCCTGCCGCGTCCACGGCCGAGTCTGCGGCGGGGCCGGCCGGCGCTTCGGCGGAAATCCCGGCAGGGCGGTTCGGCCGGGCGGGGGAGGAGGATTCAGGCGAGGTTTTCGCGGCGCGGGGACCGGACGATTTCATCGCGGCCTCCGCCGCGTCCGCGGCGTCCGCGAGCTTTTCCCCGAGATACGCCAGATCGACTATGCGCTTGAAGTAGCCGGGCTTGGAGCTGAGGTCCCTGAATCCCCCCGACGCCGTGAGCACGCCCTTTTCGAGCACCAGGAATGTTCCGGCCCGCTTTAGGCTCGTGACCCTGTGGCTCACGACGAGCGTGCCGCGGCCCTTTCTGACGCGCACCAGGGTGTTTAAGATCTCCTCCTCGATGCTGGCGTCCACGGCGGAGAGCGTGTCGTCCAGGATAAGGTAGGGCGGATCCAGCAGAAGCGCCCTCGCGAGCGCCGCCCTCTGCTTCTGGCCGCCGGAAAGCGTAATGCCCTTTTCGCCCACGCGCGTGCCGAGCCCCTCCGGGAAGACCTCCGGGTCCATCCTGAGCCCCGCCGCCTCCGCGGCCCCCGCGGCCTCTTCCTCGGTCGCGCCGGGTTTTCCGAAACGGATGTTCTCCAGGAGGGTTCCGGTGAAGATGTGGCCCTCCTGGGGGACCAGCCCGAAAAGGGAGCGGAGATCGTCCAGGCGGTACTCCGTCGAAGGCGACCCGTCTATGAGGATCCTGCCCTCGTCCGGCTCGAGCAGCGCGGGCAGCAGGGAGGCGAGGGTGCTCTTGCCGCTCCCAGTGGGGCCGGTCAACGCCGTGAAGCCGCTCGGGTCCAGCTCGGCCGAGAAGCCGGAGAGCGCCTTGTCGGCCCTCCCGGGGTAGGTGTAGGAAACGTCCTCGAAGGCTATGGCGAAGCCGCCTTCCAGGAGCCGGGAGACGTCTGGCGGGGAGCCGCCGGGCTTTCGGGGGGCCGGGACGCGCGCCGGCGCAGCCGGGCCCGCCGGGGCAGGGGCCGCCCCGTCCAGCCCTGCTGCCTCCCGGGCCGGGGCCGCTCCGTCCGGCCCGGCGGCCGCCGAGGAGTCGCCGTACTGCCCGCAGGAGTCCGGCGCGGCATCGTCCAGACCGGCTGCCGCCAGGGCTTCCTCGATCTCGAAGACCCCGCCAGAAAGATCGCCCGCCGCGGAGCGCAGCTCCGCAGCGGCCGCCTTCGCGGGGCCCCCCTCCCCCTTCGCGGGGCCCCCCTCGGACGCGCGGTCTTCCGGGGACGCCGCCAGCCGGGGGCTCCCGTGCGCACCCTCCCCGAGCGGCCCGGGCGCGGCCTCCCGCGCACCCTCCCCGCAAGGCCATGGCGGGGCCGCGCGGGCCGGCTCCGGCGCGGGCCCGCGCTCCGGGACCCCTGCCGCTTCAGTCCCCCGCCTGTCACGGGGAAGCGGGCGCGGCCTGCCGGAAGGGGTTTCGGCCCCCGCCGCCTCGTCCACGTCCCCCGGGAAGGGGGCGGGGGGGTGCGGGAGGGCCTCCCGGGCCGAGAGGACGCGGGAGAGGCGGGCCAGGGACGCCAGCCCCTGCTGGATGAGCCCCAGGGTCAGGCCCATGGCCATGAGGGGCCAGGCCAGGAGGCCCAGGTAGCTCAGGAAGGCCACGAAGTCCCCCGGGCTGATTTCCCCGGCGATGGCGGCGCGGCCCCCGAAGAAGAGGGTGAGGGCTACCGCGAGGTTGGCGAGGAGGTTCAAGAACGGGAAGAAGAGACCCATCACGAGGGAGAGCCGCACGTTGCGGCGCATGTACTTAACGCCCTCGCGGTCTATCTCTGACTTCGCGAGCGACTCCAGCGCCATAGCCCTTATGACTTTGAAGCCCGACACGTGCTCCCGCACGGCCTCGGTCAGCTCCCCGAAAATGTTCTGGGACTCCAGGAAGCTGTCGAAGATCCTCCGCCCGAACACCGCCGTCAGAACCGTAATCAGCGGGAGCGGCAGGAAGGCCCACAGGCAGAGGGCGGGGCTTATGGAGAGCATGAACACGACCGCGGCGGTGCCGAGCACTACCGAGTCCACCAGGCTCACCAGCCCGAAGCCCACGGCGAGGCGCACGGACTCGATGTCGTTGGTGGCCAAGGCCATGAGGTCGCCCGACGAGTTACGGTTGTGCCAGGTGACCGAGAGCGACACGAAGCGGGCGTATAGCCGGGCCCTCAAGTCCTTTTCCATGCTCCGGGAGAAGCCGTAGATGAGGTTCCTCCACAGGTAGCGCGTGACGGCCACGCCCGCCGCCAGGCAGACGATGACGGCGAGCTGGCTCGCTATCCCCGGCGCCGCGGCGGACGCCCCGGCCAGCGAGTCTATGATGCCGCCCACCAGGAGGGGCACCCACATCTGCCCGAAATCGCAGAGGGTGAGCGAAGCGAGCCCCACCCCCAGGGAAAACAGGCTCCTGCGGAAGTACGGCGTTATGAGCCTGAGGTTTTCCATTTGCGCCGGGGCGCCTAGAGGCGCCGCGCCACCTCCGCGAGCCTGGCGGGCACCTCGCCAGTCCAGAGATCCCAGCCGTGGCCCCCCCGAGGCTTCTCGGAGTAGCCGTGGGGCACGGAGAGATCGTTTAGGAGCCTGTGGAACTGCCGGTTCTCGGCCAAGGCCACCGGGTCGGCCACCCCCACGGACAGGTCCATGTAGATCCGCGAGGCGGACGCCGGATCTCGGCGGGCCATGTGGTAGGCGCTGCTGCCGCGCCACAGCGCCCCCTGGCTGCGGTACGGGCCCAGGACGGACTCGACCTGCAGGGGCGGGCCGCCCGCCGGATCGCCTATGTGGCTTTCCAGGACCGTGATGCCGCTCAGGGACGCGACGCTCCTGAAGCGGCCGGGGTATTTCATGGCGAGGGTGAGGGCCCCGTGCCCGCCCATGGACACGCCCAGGAGCCCCACCCTGTCGGGGTCCATCAGGAACCTGCCCGCCGCGTCGGGGATGAGTTCCCGCATGATGTAGCTCTCGACCCTGGAGTCCCGCTTGAAGGGGCTGTCAAGGTACCAGCCGAAGGGATCCCCGTCCGGCATGAGGAGGTTCACGTCCAGATCGCGGGCCAGGTCCACCAGGAAGCGCCCGAAGCGATCCCGCCAGACCTGGTAGCCCTCGTCCGGGCCGTGCAGGAGTATCACCGTGGGTCTCGCGACGTCCTCGGGGCCGGGGATGCACAGCAGGTAGCTAGTCTCCCTCATGCGGGCCCGCGAGGGCAGGTTTACCTCGAGCAGGGCCGCCGGGGCCAGGGCCTCAGCCGGGTACGAGCCGGCGGGCCTCGGGGAGGGCGCCCTCAAGGCCGAGAGCGCGGAGGCGGGTCCTTCGGCCGGGGCGTCGCCCGGCGCGCGCGACCGGGCGGCGGGGGGGGGGGGGGGGCACGGGGAAGCGGACGCGGAAGAGGAGGGCGGCGGGCCGCCCGGGGGGGCGGCGCCCGCCGCTCCCGGCGTCGCGGCTGCCTCGGCGCCGGGGGGGGCCAGGCCGCCTTGGGCCGGGGATATTACTGCTCCCTGCGGGCTCCCGGCTCCCCCGGGGCCGCCGAGGCCCGGGCCCGCGAGCGCGAGGGCGCCAGCGCCGTCCGGGGCGGCGTCCCCGCCGGGCACGCCGAAGATGCCCCAGCCGCCGGCCGACTTCAGGAAGGCGGAAACCAGGATCTCGCCGCCCAGCTCGGTCAGGTGGATGGAGTCCTTGGCGCGGATGCGCTCGTGCTTGCCGTCCGGGGCCGTCGTGAAGGCGGTGAAGGCGCCTTCGGGGTCCGCCAGGATTTCCCGCGTGTCGAAGAAGCGGCAGTTGAGGGATTCGGCGCAGACTCCGGCCACCACGCCGTTTATGTTGCTCACGCGCTCGTTGTAGAGCTTCTTGCCCATTACCGGGAGCCCGACCCAGAAGACGGTCGCCCCGGCGTCCCCGGCCATGTCCAGGATCCCCTTTACCCTCTCTCCGTAGACCTTGTTCCAGCCCTCTGTCGCGACCATGTGGCGCTTGCGGTCGTCGGTGACGATGTCCTGGGTGTCGTTCGCCCCCAGCGACAGCACGACCAGCTCCGGCTGGTTCTCCTCCAGGAGCCCGTCCATGAAGGCGAACCAGTCGAAGAAGTCCGGGCGGCACAGCCCGGTAGCCGACTTGAAGACCCGTTTCACGGCGAGTTCCGGGATCTTGCGGAGCTCGCGCTCCAGCACGGGGCCGAAGCCCTCCACCATGAAGGAGTCGCCGACTATGAGGATGTTCCTGTAGTCGGGGCGCCTCTCGGCGTCGCCGGGGACCGGCCCGCGGCCGTAAACAGGGCCTCCGGCGGGGGCGGGCACGACCGGCGACCTCGCTTCCGGGGAACCCGGGGCCGGGGGGGAGTACGTTGCCGCGCCGGAGAGGCCGGGGGGGGCAAGGGAGGAGGGGTTCTGGGCGGCGCCCGGAAGGGCCTGGGCCAGGGGGCCCCGCGTCGCGGCGGGCGGGCCGGGCGGCGCCAGGAGCGAGGCCGCGCCCTGGGCGGCGTGGCCGGGCCCGTCGCCCGGACGGGAGGCGGGGCCGGCGTCGGCCGCTGTCAGTCCGGCGGCTGCCCCGGACGGGGGGAGGACGGCACCGGCGGCGGCTCCGGGGGAACCGGCGGCTCCGTGGGATCCGGGGGATCCGGGGGCGGCGGGGGGATAAGGCGCAGGGGAGGGCGGGGGAGCGGAGGGGGCGGCGCGCCGCCGGGCCCCGGCCACCGAGCCCAGGACGCCCCTGGGGGTGAGGGACTCAATGAGGCGCGACTCGCCCGCCTTGAAGGAGACGAGCCCCGAGGACGCGGCGAGGCCCTTAAGGTCCGCGGCCGCGTCCAGGATCCTCGCGAAGGGCCAGCTCTCCCCCTTGCGTCCCAGATCCTCCAGCCAGGTGGACAGGCGGTCGGACTCGTGGAGAAGCACCAGGAGCGCCGCCGCGGCGTAGACCGCAGTCATCTTCAGCGGCGTCAAGCCTTTGCGCCTGCGTTGCATGGGTACGTCCCCGCGTCCCGGCCCGGGACCGCCCCGCGAGCCTGTTTGGCAATCAAGTCATGGCAAACAGGGAACTACTGTGCCAAAAGAGAGCGTCAGGCCCCACGCCTTTCCGCGCGTCCGTGCCCGTCCGTGCGCCAGCGCTTGGGCGGCGGCTGGCGGGACGCCTGAAGCCCGCGCTGGGGCGGGGGGCGTCACTTGTCCAGGCCGAAATCCTCCAGAATTCTGATGACTTCGGACTTTCTGAAGCCCAGTTCCACGCAAATCTGCTCCGGGGTCTTGTTAGCGTGGTGCATGCTCACGACGGTTTGGCTTCTCGTATAGTCCTCTTTCAAAGAGTTGAGCTGCTCGTCCTTGAACTTAAGCTGCTCGTCCTTGGAGTTGAGCAGCTCGTCTTTGGACTTGAGCTGCGCCTGCAGGAAATCGGCGTGCTCGGATTTCTTCAACAATATCGAATACCGCCCGCCCGTTACGCCGTCCGCGAGCTCGACTTCGTTGTTGTTCATTTTGTCAAACGCCTCCATATAAATCTCGAGCACTTCCGGAGCCACGATGTTGCCCCGCGCGATGACGGCGAGGAGCATCATGCCCAGGATGTCCCAGTCTCCGGTTATTACCGACAGGTTGTGCCCGCACTTGAGGTACAGCTCGGACGCGGCCCAGGGCTCGTCCGGGACGCGTCCCAGGGGGGCGATGGTCAGCCTGAAGCGCTCCTCGTCGGTGAGGGCGAAGCCGCAGACGTCCCCGTCCCGCCCTTCGAGCTTGCCCCAGGTCTCCGCTGCCGTCGCCTCCATGTCGACCATGTCCTTCAGGCAGTGCTGTTCCAACGTGAGAAGCAGGTAACCCGTTTTGCCCTCGTTGGTTGCGCTGTGGACGGAAGCCCGGGGGAGCCTCGGGACGGTGGCAGGATAGACGACGATCGCGCGGGCGTCCACGGGCCTGCGCTCCGATTTCGAGGCTGCCTCGCACGCCAAAGCTGTGTAGACGGCAAACCTGGCGGCGTCGAAGTCGTTGGCGGTGGATTGGAACTCCAAGACGACGTATTCGATATTTTCGCAGACGAGCGTCCGGAGCAAACAGTCGGGGCGCCTTGCGGCAACGCTCAGCCCGAGAAGTTCCGCGTTGACCGGTTCGGCGCTTGCGGCAATTTCGCGGGGGAAGCCCAAAAACTCCAAAAAATCGCTGAGGGGCCTTTCTATCAGTAATTTTTGAAAGATATCCTTGGTCTGGCGGGGCGAACGCGCGCTTTCCTGGGCCGCGCCCGCGCTTTCATGGGGCGCACCCGCGCTTTCCTGGGGTGATGCCGCGACGGCGTCGCCGAAGGCGCCGTCGTCAGCCGCCCGGCAAGGCAGGGAGGTCAAGGCCGTCAACCCTAGAAGAGTCATCGCGCCTGCGAAAAGCCCTAACGCCATTTTCTCCTGTACCGCGCCTTGCCGGAAGCCCGCAGGACCACCTCCGGATACGGAACCGTATCCGGCACCTGGGCGCCCGGACTGCGGCAAACCCATTTAGTTCATTTTAAACGACTTCGCCCCGGAGCGCAACTGGCGCTGTTCCGCCCCGCCTCCGCCGGTTCCTTTCCGCCCTGACGGCCCCCCTCCGTACTCCTTTCCAGCGGCCTCGGGCCAGCCGCGACTCAATTTGGAGCGTCATTTTAGGCCCCCTGCCCCTTGTCGATAAAGAAACCCTGCCGAAGGACGCGAGGGCCGGGCGGCGCGTCGGGCGGGCCCCGTAAGCCGGTCGTTAGGCCTCAGGCGGGAGGGGCGCCGGAGCCTTTGCGGCCCCGGCACCTGCCGTCCCGGCAGGCGTTAACGGGCGCCGCTCCCTGGAGCGCTCCGGGTGCTGGCCGGTTGCCCGCGCCTCCGCCACGGGGCTTCTCTCCCGACTCCGGCAGCCCCGTCCGGAAGAAGGCTGCCCGGGCGTCCAAGCCCATGACCAGGAACCTATAGAACCTCTCGTCGCGTATCGTGTATCGCCCGTCGGCGGCCGCCGCGAGGAGCTTGGGTCCGCCGGGCGAGGCGTCCAGTGCGTCGCCAGCCCCCGGCGGCGGGGCGCGGACGGCCCGGTCGGCTTCCCGGCCTCATGGCCCGTCCCAGAGGCAGAACCGGCAACGGAAGCGCGGGTGTCGCTGGCCTGCTTCAGGCTTGTGGCCCCTTTTTTACGGCGGGCTTTGGGTTTAGCGGAACCCCCGCTCCGGCGATGGGCCGAAGCCGTCCGCTGAGCCGGGGACGAAGCCGTTCGCGGGGAAGGGTCAGGCGTTTGTGGGGATGCATTTGCTGGTAGGCGCCTCCTATCCGGGGAACACGTGGCGGACGGCGAGCGCGTCGCCGCGCCGGAGGCGCCGGAGGGGGCTTGGGAAGATAGTTTCCGGGTGGCGGCGGGAATGTCCCTCGAGTAGGGGCGCGGGGGGGGTGCAGGCCGGGCGGCGTCGGAAACCTGGCGACGCGGTCGGGCCGTGCGTCCGGAGAGGCGCTTTCGGCCGCGGACGGGG
>JAIRZX010000051.1 GCA_031267005.1 Deltaproteobacteria bacterium | reverse complement strand
AGAGGGGAGGTTGTCTTGGTCGGCTGGCGGTTGTATTGGGGAGGGTGAGGTGGTACTCTGGAGGGGGAGGGCCGGTTAGCTCCCAGATCCACCTACGTATTTGTGCGAATAGACACTAGTGTACGCCGTATCCGCCGAGAACGCGCTGCACCTCGTAACGGTAGCTCCCGGAAAGGTCGCCGCGAGGAAGGCGGACGTCGCCAGGGACGATCTCGAGAAGCTGGTTTCGGCGTACAGGCTGGCTTTGCAGGATCCGGCCCTCGATCCCCGGCCGGCAGCCAAGGCCGTCTACGACGCGGCCTTCGGGCCGGTGGAAGCGGATCTGAAAGGGGCCGGGGCAACGACCATCATGCTTTCGCTGGACGGAGCTTTGAGGTACGCCCCGTTCGCTTCCCTCTGGGACGGGGAAAAGTTCCTCGTTGAGCGTTACCCGACGGTGGAATTCACCAGATCGACCCCCGCCCGCATGAAGGCTTCCGCTGCGGCGGCGTCAGCGTCCGCAACGGAGCCTGCATACACTTCTGCATCCGCGTCTGCAACGTTGCCTGCATCCGCGTCTGCAACGGCACCAGTGTTAAGCCGCAGAAAGCCGTCTGCCATGGCCCTCGGCGTCACCGCCGCCTGGCCCGGGTTCCCTGCCCTTCCGGGAGTCGCCGCGGAGATAGCCGCCGTGGTCGGCGCGGGTGAAACTCCCGGCGCCCTCGCGGGCGAGAGCTTCCTGGACGCGGCATTCGACCGCGGGGCACTTTCCAGGAGCCTCGCGTCCGACGCTCCGGTGGTGCACGTGGCGAGCCATTTCCTCCTCGACCCCGGAAGCGCGGAAGGCTCGGTCCTGCTTTTGGGCGACGGAGGGAAACTGAGCCTGAGGGAGATAGGGCGCTCGCCGGATTTCGATTTCAAGGGGCTGGATCTGCTGACCCTGTCGGCCTGCGCCACCGGCGCCGGTTCGGGCAGGCGCCGGGACGGGCGGGAGGTGGAGAGCCTGGGGGAGATTGTCCAGAGGGCAGGGGCCTCGGCGGTGCTCGCGACCCTGCTTCCGGTGGACGATCTCTCGGCCCCGGAGTTCATGCGTGAGTTCTACCGCCTGCGTTACACGGAGGGCCTGGACAAGGCCGAGGCCCTGCGGCGGTCCCAGCTTTCGGTGATGCGCGACCTGACGGCTGAGCCTTCTCCCAGGCGCGGGATACCGCTCGACGTCGGCGGCGCCGCGGCGCCTTCAGGAACGGCGGCCGCCCCACCCCCCGCGTGGGACGGGAAGGGCTTCTCGCACCCCTACTTCTGGGCGCCTTACGTGCTCATGGGGGACTGGAAATGAGCGTTTCCGAACCTTCCGTCTCTTATATTGCCGCAGTTGCCCTCCCATGCCGGGGGTTCCCCGTCCCGGGCCTTTCCGGAATAAAGGCCGCCGCGTATCCGACGAAGCCGCCTTTGCCCCGCCTGACAGGAGATGCCGCCATGCCGCCGCGCCCCCTTTTCCGCCTCGTGGGCCCTCCCTCGCCGACCCTCGCGGCGGCGCTGGCCCTAATCGCGTTCGCCATGGCCGGAGAGCCCCTGTTCGGGCACTATGCGGCGGCTGGAAAAGGGGCTAAGCGTCCGGCGGCCGCGGCGGAGGCGCCAGCTGCTCCCGGGGAAGGGGCGGCTGGGGCGCCAGCGGTTTACGTGGAAAGGGCGGCGGAGGTGCCGGCGGCTCCCGGGGAAAGGGCGGCGGAGGTGCCGGCGGCTCCCGTGGAAAGGGCGGCTGAGGCGTCCGCGGCTCCCGGGAAGGGGGCGGCGGAGGCGACGGAGCCAGGAAAGGAGCTTTCCGAGAGATTGCTCCAGAGCGGCGACTGCGAGGCCGCGGCCGATTTGTACCGAAGGGCCATGGAGGCTTCCCCGGCCTCGGCGGGGCCGGACAGCCAGGAGACGCTCGGGCTGGCGTACGGTCTCGCGGCGTGCCAGCACGAAATGAAAGACTACGCCGGGGAGCTGGAAACGCTCGGGAGGGTGCTGGAAGGGCTCTCCGCAACGTTGGGGCCCGTCCACTCCGATACGCTCAAAGCCCGGAAAAGCCTAGGCGTCGCCGCCTTCAACCTCAAGGACTACGCAACCGCCCGCGGGCATTTCGCCTTGCTGGAGGAGGCGCTCTCGGCCTCGCTCGGGCCCGACCACGCGGAGACCCTCGACGCGTTGCGGAGGCTCTCGGCGGCGGCCTTCAACCTCAAGGACTACCCTGCGGCGCTTGGCATGCTGGCCCGTCTGGAAGAGGCGCGGTCCAGGACCATCGGCCCAGACCACGCCGACACCCTGGAAGCGGGATTCCAGCGGGCCAGGTGCATGGCCGCCGCCGGGGACGGCGAGGGGGCTCGCGGGCTTTTTTCCAAGGTACTGGAGGCCCGCTCGAGGACGCTGGGCCCGGATCACCAAAAAACCGCCGAAGCCGCCACGCGCCTGGCCGACGTTTACGTGGGAAAGGGCGATCTCGCCGGGGCGCGCGATCTGTACGCCCGGGCGGCCGATTCCCTGTCGAGGACGCTCGGCCCCGACCATCCGGATACCGCGACGGCCAAAGCGAAACTGGCCTCCGCCCTTTCGGGGCTTGGCGACTACGAGGCCGCGAGGGAACTGTTCTCGCAGGCGGCGGCAGCGCGCCAGAAGGCGTCGGGCCTGGAGCACCCCGACACGCTCGCGGCCAGCTCCGATCTGGCCGGGGCCCTCTACCTGAACGGCCAATACAGGGAGGCGAGGGATCTCTACGAGCATGTGGCCGGTACCAGGGAACGCGTTCTCGGGGCCGACCACCGTTCCACGATGGAGTCCTGGGAAAAATTCTTGGCGGCCGCGGAAAAGCTGGGGGAAAGCGAGGCCGCCCCGGGTATCAGGAGGCGGGTTGCCGACTGGAAAGAAAGCAGGCTCGGGAGCGACAATGACGAAGCTGTCGCTTCGCGTCTGCAGCTAGGCGTGGTAATGGCCGCGCAGGGCGATTTCGACGGTGCGAGGAAAATTTTGGAACAGGCGGCGGAAGCCTTGGAAAGGACGCGGGGGCCGGAGGACAAAAAGACGCTCCAGGCCATGGACGCGCTGGCCGTCGTCCTTACGCAGTCCGGCGAATTCGCCTCGGCATTAAAAATATCTTCGCGGATTCTGGATATCCGCGTCCGGGTTCAGGAACCCGACAGCTACGATATTTGTATGTCGAGAACCATTCTCGGGATAACCTTGATAAATCTTGGCGATTACGCCGGGGCGCGGGAACAGTTTACTCTGGCGATGGAGTCGACCGCCCGGAAGCTGGGTCGGGATCACCCGGACACGCTCACTTTCCAAGACATGCTGGGAGAAACGTTGTTGGTGACGGGAGACTACGCCGCCGCGAGGTCCCATTACTCGTCCCAATTGGAGAGGTACGAGAGGATCGAGGGGCCCGACGGCCGCAATGCCGCCCTTGCCGGCTTCTCCCTGGGCGCAACGCTCCTTGCCATGGGAGAGTACGCGGAGGCGAGAACGCTCCTGGAGAAGAACCTTGCCCGGTTCGCGAGAATAATGGGGCCAGAGAACCAGATAACGATCCGCTCGATGAACGTGCTCGCGTACAGTCGGCTGAAGCTGGGAGAGCCGGCCGCCGCGAAGGAGCTCCAGTTAAGGGCGCTGGAGGCGGCCGCGCGGCGCTACGGCCCCGACAGCCACCTGGCCGCCTACGTCGAACGACACCTCGCTGAAAGCTGCGCCGCCATGGGCGAGACAGGCCTCGCCATCTTCTTCATGAAGCTCTCCGTATCTGTCGCCCAGAGGACCCGCGCGACGCTCTCCTCCCTCGACATGGAGTTCAGGAGAAGCTACCTCTCGACCGTCGAGTTCCAATACCACGAGCTGTTCGAGTTGCTCATGGGGGAGGGCAGGGTCGAGGAGGCTTTGGAGACGCTCGATCTCTTAAAGGAGGACGAGTTCAAAGGAATGGAGCCCCAGGCGGCGGAAAACGGCCCGGCCGGTGGGGCCTGGCCCGGCGTTGTCTTCGCCGGCTACCGCGAGGAGAACGCCGCCCGCGCGTGGAACGAAGCGGCAGGCAAATCGGCGGCTGTCCACTCGGAACGGGCGCCGCTCGCCGAGAAAGGCGCGTCCGGGCTTTCCCCGGAAGAGGCCTCGCGGCTGGCGGAGCTGGACGCTGCTGCGGCGGACGCCAAAGCGTCTTTGGAAGCGCTCGCGGCCGGCATTCCCGGCATGCTCGAGGCCGGGCGGGCAGCCGGGGAGTCGCTGGCGGCGGAGCGCCTGATCGGACGGCAGGAGGCGGTGGCCGGGATGGGCGGGGGGGCGGCGCTAGTGTACGCCGTATCCGCCGAGAACGCGCTGCACCTCGTAACGGTAGCTCCCGGAAAGGTCGCCGCGAGGAAGGCGGACGTCGCCAGGGACGATCTCGAGAAGCTGGTTACGGAGTACAGGCTGGCTTTGCAGGATCCGGCCCACGATCCCCGGCCGGCAGCCAAGGCCGTCTACGACGCGGCCTTCTGGCCGGTTGAAGCGGATCTGAAAGAGGCCGGGGCGGCTACCATCATGCTTTCGCTGGACGGCGCTTTGAGGTACGCCCCGTTCGCTTCCCTCTGGGACGGGGAGCGGTTCCTGGCGGAGCGTTACGCGACGGTGGAATTCACCAGATCGACCCCCGCCCGCATGAAGGCTTCCGCCGCAGCGGCGGCGTCCGCGTCCGCTGCGGCGGGGGCGTCCGCATCCGCGTCTGCAACGGCGCCTGCATCCGCTCCTGCAACGGCACCTGAGTCAAGCCGAAGAAAGCCATCAGCCATGGCCCTCGGCGTCACCGCCGCCTGGCCCGGGTTCCCGGCCCTTCCGGGGGTCGCCTCGGAGATAGCCGCGGTTGTGGGCGCAGGGGGAACTCCCGGCGCCCTCGCGGGCGAAAGCTTCCTTGACGCGGCCTTCGACCGAGGGGCGCTTTCCAGGAGCCTCGCGTCGGACGCTCCGGTGGTGCACGTCGCGAGCCATTTCATCCTCGACCCCGGAAGCGCGGACGGCTCGGTCCTGCTTTTGGGCGACGGCGGTAAACTGAGCTTGAGGGAGATAGGGCATTCGCCTGATTTCGATTTCAAGGGGCTGGATCTCCTGACCCTGTCGGCCTGCGCCACCGGCGCCGGTTCGGGCAGGCGCCGCGACGGGCGGGAGGTCGAGAGCCTGGGGGAGATTGTCCA
>JAIRZX010000253.1 GCA_031267005.1 Deltaproteobacteria bacterium | reverse complement strand
GCATTGCATATCTGGGTTAGCCATGGCCATTCCTGAATCCTCCTTATAGCAGAAAAGGCTCAACACAGGACCAGGATACAGGGTAGATCTCCTAATGTCAACTAAAGGTAGACACTACCAAAAAGCTAACCTTATAGTTTTATGCTAACCACAAACCAGAATGAAGTTAATGTGTCGGCATTGTTCATTTCCTGCTCTTCTCGGACAAGGATGCGCTTGGTCGGCTGGCTGGCTGGCTGGCTGGCTGGCTGGCTGGCTGGCTGGCTGTGCCCCCCAAGGCGGGAGGGGTTCGGAGGCGCCGTTTCCCGCATGCCGCAAGATATACGTCCGTATGCCGGGTTGCCCGGCATGAAGCCTAAGGCGGGCAGCTCCGCGAGCGCGGACATGGCCAGGTGGCGGAGCCGGGCGACCGGGGGGCGCGAGAGCCCCGTCGGTGGGGTGCCGTAATGACAGTCATCGTGATCGAACGGCTGCCGGTTCGCGAAGGGGGCTTCGGGTGCCCCTCCACTTCATTCCTTCCGGACGGCGGGGAGCGTTCGTACCCGAGTCGCCCCTCAGCTCTTGGCCCTCGGCCCTCGGCCGCCCGGGCTCGGGGGAGCCAGCGGGCGAGTCGTCGGGGGATTCTTCCGAAATCCCTGCCGGGCCCGCGGCCCCGGGCCCCCGTTTCCCTTGACTTGCCGGGCCGATTTAATTATGTTGTCTGGTCCGGCCCGCAAGGCCGGGCAAGCGGGCGCGTGCCCCGGAGGAATTACCCAATGGCAAAGTACGATCCCAAGGCCGTCGAGGCCAAGTGGCGCGAACGCTGGGAGAGGGACGGGACCAACAAGGTCGACCTGGACAGGGCCGAGAGGCCTTTCTACAACCTCATGATGTTCCCGTACCCTTCGGCCGAGGGCCTCCACGTCGGGAACGTGTTCGCCTTCGTGGGCTCGGACATACAGGGGCGCTACCGGAGGCTCCTGGGATACGACGTCTTCGAGCCCCTGGGCTTCGACGCCTTCGGCATGCACTCCGAGAACTTCGCCCTGAAGCGGGGGAGGCACCCCGCCGAGATGGTGCCCGAGAACATCGCCCACTTCCGCGAGGACCAGCTGAAGCGCATCGGGCTCATGGTGGACTGGTCCCGCCAGGTGGACACCACCGTGCCAGAATATTACCGCTGGACGCAGTGGATGTTCGTCACGCTCATGAAAAACGGCTTCGCCTACCGCGACCGCGGGCAGGTCAACTGGTGCCCCGGCTGCAAGACCGTTCTCGCGAAGGAGCAGGTCATAGACGAGCTGTGCGAGCGTTGCTCATCCAAGGTCGAGAAGCGCGAGATGGAGCAGTGGTTCTTCAGGACCACCGCCTTCAAGGACGAGCTTTTGGACGAACTCGACCGCATGGACTGGTCCGAGCGCACCAAGACGGCCCAGCGGCAGTGGATAGGCAGGAGCTCCGGGGCGGACGTCTCCTTCCGGATCGAGGGCGGCCCGGAGCTCCGAGTGTTCACCACCCGCCCGGACACCCTCTTCGGGGCCACCTACATGGTGGTTTCCCCGGAGCACCCGGTCCTGGACGAGATAACCGCCCCCGGCCGCGAGGCGGATCTGGCCGAGTACCGCAGGCGGGCCGCGTCCTTAAGCGAGAGCGACCGCCAGGACGAGAAGCGCGAGAAGACCGGGGTCTTCACGGGGGCCTACGCGGTAAACCCCGTGAACTCCGCCCGGATCCCGGTGTGGGCCGCCGACTACGTCCTCATGGGCTACGGCACCGGGGCCATCATGGCCGTGCCCGCCCACGACTCCAGGGACCACGAGTTCGCGAGGAAGTTCGACCTGCCGATAGTCCAGGTGGTCTCGGCCCCGCCCGGCGCCCCGGACGTCCGGGAGGAGGCTTACGCCGGGGAGGGGAAGCTCATGAACTCGGGGAGCTTCGACGGGCTGGAGGCCAAGAGCGAGGGCATCCCCGCCGTAGTGGAGATGCTCGCCAGGGAGGGCAAGGCGGAGTTCAAGACCATGTACCGCCTCCGCGACTGGTGCGTGAGCCGCCAGCGCTACTGGGGGCCGCCCATACCGGTCGTCTACTGCGAGAAGTGCGGCGCGGTGCCCGTCCCCGAAAAGGACCTGCCCGTGCTTCTCCCCTACATAGAGGACTTCAAGCCGGACGGCTCCGGAAGCTCGCCCTTGAAGCGGCACGCTGAGTTCTACAACACGTCCTGCCCCGAATGCGGCGGCCCCGCCGTGCGCGAGACGGACGTCTCCGACAATTTCCTGTGTTCGGCCTGGTACTTCTACCGCTACCCATCGGTCGAGTTCGGCGACAGGCCCTTCGACGCGGAGCGCACGAAGAAGTGGCTCCCTGTGGACCTCTACGTCGGCGGGAACGAGCACGCTGTCCTGCACCTGCTCTACAGCCGCTGGCTGTGCAAGGCCTTGAACAAGGCCGGCTTCCTGGACTTCAGCGAGCCCTACAGGCGCTTCGTCGCCCACGGGATCATAGTGAAGGACGGGGGCAAGATGAGCAAGTCCAAGGGGAACATCGTAAACCCCGACGAATACGTGGGGGAATACGGCGCGGACGCCTTCCGGGTCTACCTCATGTTCATGGGCTCCTACCTGGAGGGGGGCGACTTCCGGGACGGCGGCGTCAAGGCCATGAAGGGCTTCCTGGACAGGCTCGTGGCCGCCTGCTCGCCCGCCTCGGGCCCCCTGGACCCCTCACCCCCCGCAGGCGCCGAGACGCTGTTCTGGCTGAATTCCACCGTCAAGGCGGTCGGCCACGACATAGAGCGCTTCTCCTACAACACGGCGCTGGCCCGCATGATGGAGCTGGTCAACCACATCACCAAGCACAAGATCCGCAGCCGCGAGATCTCCTCGATCCTGGCGAGGCTCGTCTCCCCCTTCGCCCCCCACCTGGCCGAGGAGCTCTGGGAGTCCCTGGGCAACGCCGGTTCGGTCTTCGACTCCTCCTGGCCCGCCTACGACGAGGACATGATACGCCGCCCCGAGGTGGAGTACGTCGTCCAGGTCAACGGCAGGGTCCGCGACAAGCTGACCCTGGCCATCGGCCTCGCCCCCGAGGAGATCGACGCCCAGGTGCTCGCGAGCCCGACGGTCATGAAGTGGATCGAGGGCAAGGAGCTCGTGAAGAAGATCTACGTCCCCGACAAGCTGATAAACCTCGTGGTCAAGTAGCCGCCTGCCTGCCTCGCGCGGCCTCCCCGGCGCCCCTCCGGCGGCCGCAAGAGGCCCCCTTCCGCGGCCGGGGACGGCGCTTTCGCGGGGCATTCCGAGCCCTTCGCGAGACCTGTTGACACCACGGGGCGTTTTAGGTTACCATTTCCTTTCCATTTCGTTCTCCTCAAGGAGCAGTTCCACATGTATGCCATAGTCGAAGAGGGCGGCCGCCAGTACCAGGTTTCGGTAGGCCAGACAGTCAGGGTCAACCGCCTGGCCGCCAATAAGGGCGACGAGGTCGTCTTCGGCCGGGTCCTCCTGGTCAAGGACGATTCCGGGCTGAAGGCCGGCCCAGACCTCCTTTCCGGAGTAACCGTCACCGGCACGGTGACGCGCCTGGAGAGGGGGCCGAAGATCCTGGTCTTCAAGAAGAAGCGCCGCAAGGGCTACCACAAGGGCCAGGGCCACCGCCAGGACCTCAGCGCGGTCCTCATAACATCAATAGGGGGCGCTTCCGCCGAGCCTGCCCCCGCATCCGATCCGGCCCAGGCCGACGAGTAGAACCTAAGGAGGCATCGCCATGGCTCACAAGAAAGCCGGTGGCTCCAGCCACAACGGTCGGGACACGGCAGGCAAGAGGAGAGGCGTCAAACGCTACGGCGGCCAGGCCGTCCGCGCGGGCAACATCATCATGCGCCAGCTGGGCACCAAGATCCACCCGGGCGTCAACGTGGGGATCGGCCGCGACTACACCCTCTACTCCCTGATAGACGGGGTCGTGAAGTTCGAGCGCTTCGGCTCCGACCGCAAGAAGGTCAGCGTGTACCCCGCCGAGGCGCCCGCCGCCGAGGGACAGGCAGCGGCCTAGGCCACCTTCCGGGATTTCCCTTTCCGCATTCTGCCGCCCGCCTCCGGGGCGGCTTTTTGCGTTTCCGGGCCCCTTCCCCGCGCTTCCGCCAGTCCGTCGGCCATCCCGGTCCGCCCGCCGCGGCCGCCGGAAGACAAACGGCGCCGGCCCGCCCCCGCGCGTAGCCACCTTCTTACTTCCCCCAGCCACCCTCTTCCCTGCTGCACATCCTGCACTCTCCTTGCCTGCCGCGCGAGCTTGTCCGCTACGAACAGCCGCTGCGAGTGTTCGTCGCCTTCCCCGATGCGCTGTCGCCCGCCTGTGTCTCCCAGAGCCGCCCAGCATCTCTCGCTTTCTCTTGGAATAAACGCCCATTCGCGCATTTCTTGACATCTGCTGGAAGAGCCGTT
>JAIRZX010000711.1 GCA_031267005.1 Deltaproteobacteria bacterium | reverse complement strand
CCGCGCCTCTCTCCCTTTTCACGCCTCTGTCGTCAGCCGCGCCTCTCTCCCTTTTCACGCCTCTGTCGTCAGCCGCGCCTCTCTCCCTTTTCACGCCTCTGTCGTCAGCCGAGCCTCTGTCGTCCGCTACTCTTCTGACGTCCACCGCTCCTCCAGCTCCCGCTCCCGCTCCGTCTCCCGCTTCCCTGCAGCCTTCGATCCCCGCAGGCGAGTTCATGGCCTGTCTTCACCGAGGGCCCTGAAAAAAACTTCCCCGGCGAACCCCGGGTCCCCGGGGGCCAGCGAGGCGCCCAGCGTTTCCCCGAGCTCGCCCCAGCCGCCGCACGCGGCGAGCCCGCCCTCCTTGAGGACGAGGGCCCCGCCGGTCAAAACGAACGCCTCTTCAAGCACGTGGCTGGACACCAGGAGGGTGGTGGTGCCGGGAAGGGATGAGACCAGCGAATTGAGCCTCGCCACCTCCCCGGGGTCCAGGCTGCTGGAGGGCTCGTCCAGCAGCAGGAGGCTGGGCGGCCCCATGAGCGCCAGGGCGAGGGCCGCCTGCCTCCTGGTGCCGAGGCTCAGCCTGCCCGCGAGCCTCCCTAGCTTGGTCCCCAGATCCAGCGCCTCCGTAAGCCTTTCCGTCTCGCGCCTGGCGCCGTCCCGGCCAAGGCCCTTGAGATTCCCGGCGAGCGCCAGGTGCTCTCGCACAGTGAGTTCGGGGTTCAGGGGGGCCCTCTCCGGGAGCCAACCCAGAAAGCCAGGGATCCTCCTGGCGTCGGACGGAAGCATGCCGCAGACGAGGATCTCCCCCTCGTCAGGGGGCAGGACTCCGGCTATGAGCTTCATGAGGGTGCTCTTGCCAGCCCCGTTGGGGCCCAGGAGCGCCGTCCTGCTCCCGGAGGCGAGCGAGAAGGAGAGCCTTCCGAGCGCCCTCGCCGCCCCGAAGGAGCGTCCGAGGCCGCTGGCCGCGACGCCAGCGGCCGCTAAGGCCTCCCGGCTCCCGGCGGCGCCTTCGCCCGCTTGCCCCCCGCAGCTCCGGCCGCCGTCCCCGCCGGGGCCCTCGCGTCCGTTCCCGGCGCTTTCCGCCGTCCCCCGAGCCTCTGCCATAGGCCAAGCCTCCTTTGGAAATCGCGCTTAAAGTCCCTCGGCGGTACAGCGCGGGCGTCCGCTCGCCTGCCGGGACAGGGCATGTGGCCGAGGTGCCGCCCGACGGCGTCTATGCCATAAATAGTCTAGCGTTTCGTTTGCCGGCGTGTCCAGGCCCGTCCCGGGTCCCCGGTTTAGGAGTCGGCCGTGTCTCCCGCCCGGCCCAGGCCCTGGCTTCAGGCCCTGGCTTCAGGCCCTGGCCCTGGCCCTGGCTTCAGGCCCTGGCTCCGGCCCTGCCTTCAGCCCCTGGCTCCGGCCTTGGCTTCAGGCCCTGCCTTCAGGACCTGCCTCTGGCCCAGGCCCAGGCTCCGGCCGGGACTTCCGTCCGGCCTCGGGCCCTGGCTGCGGCCGGGCAGCAGGCCGTTCCCCGTATCCTTAACTGAGCGACGGGTCCCCCGGTATGGACAGGCGCTTTTCCGCGTACGACAGGAGCCACGTGGCCAGGGTCACCAGCGCCAGGTAGTAGCAGGCCGTCGCCAGGTAGCATTCCAGATGCCTGAAGTACAGAGAGGCTATCTCCTTGGCCTTGCCGGTCAGCTCCGACATGGTGACTATCATGGCCAGCGAAGAGTACTTGATGAGGTAGATTATCTCGTTGCCGCATCCGGGCAGGGCGCGGCGGGCGGCGGCTGGCGCCGTTATGCGCCAGAAAGTCTGGCCGCGGGTGAAGCCCAGGGCCTGCGCCGCCAGGAACTGCCCGCGCTTTATGGAGAGTATCGCGCCGCGGATGTACTCGGACTGGTAGGCCCCGGAGCAGAGCGCGAAGGCGGTGACCGACGCGGCGTAGGGAGACAGGCGGAACGCGTCCGAGAAGGGCCTCACTCCCGGGCCGAAGCGGGCTTCCAGGAACACGCTTATCGTGGGGAGCCCGTAGAACCACATCATGAGCTGGACCAGGAGCGGGGTGCCCCGGAAGACCGCCACGTAGGCGTCCAGGAGCCGGGTGAGCCAGGGCTTCCCGAGGGTGCGTCCGGCCCCCACCAGCACGCCCAGCGCCAAGCCCAGGATGGCCGAGGGGATTATGATGGCCACGCTCACCCTCAGGCCCTGGTTCAGGGCGGGGAAGAGGATCGTCCGGTAGAATTCAAGGGTCCCCAAGGCTACGGCCCCCCCTGGATTTCCGAGAGCTTGGAGCAGAAGTCGGAGGTCCTGGTCCCCGAGCCGTCCTTCAAGAGCTCCTCCGGGCTCCCCCGCTCTGTAATCCGGCCGTCCTCCATGAACAGGAACTCGCGGGTCAGGTGCTTCGCGAAGCCCACCTGGTGGGTCACCATGAGCATGGTCATGCCGCCGTCGTGGAGATCGTGGATGACTTTCAAGACCTCCCCTATGAGTTCCGGGTCCAGGGCGCTCGTGGGCTCGTCCAGCAGCATCACCTTGGGATCCATGGCCAGGGCGCGGGCGATGGACACCCTCTGCTTCTGCCCCCCGGAGAGCTGGGCCGGGTACAGGGCCCATTTGTCGGCCAGCCCCACGCGCTCGAGCTCGGAGGCCGCCCTCTCGTAGGCGAGCTTCTTCGGCAAGCCCTTGACGCGGCGGAGCGCCACCGCCACGTTGTCCCGGGCGCTCAGGTGGTCGAAGAGGTTGAAGTCCTGGAAGATCATGCCAATCTCGCGGCGGAACAGGCAGATGTTCTTCCTGGACATCTCGCGGGCCGACTCCCCGTCCAGGAGCACGTCCCCCTCGTCGGGGGGGGTCAGGAAATGGATGCACTGCAGGAGGGTGCTCTTGCCGCCGCCGGAGGGGCCTATCAGCACCTTGAGCTCCCCCCGGTCCAGGGACAGCGACACGCCGTCCAAAAGCCGCTTGCCCCCCGCAGTCCTAGAGATGCCGCAGGCCTCGAGGAGGTGGCGCGCCCCCCCGTCCCCCCGGAACGCGGGGCTTCCGTTCCCGCCGGGCGCGGGCTGGCCTTTCCCCGTCATGGCGCCGCCCAGGGCCATGGGCCCGCAGGAGCGCGGCCGGTTCCGGGTCCCGGAGCGGGAAGGCCGGCGGCCGGGGTCCGCCCGGCCGAGGAGGGAAAGGCGGCGGTCGGGGCAGGCCGGGACGGAGCGGGGCCTGATGCCGCGCTGATCGCGCCGCGGCGGGCGGAGCCGGGCGCGGCGTAAGGAACTGCCAAGGGCGCGGGGCGCCAGCCGAGGGGGGCGGGCGCCCCCGGAAGCGATGCTGTCATTATGGGTCGGTTGAATCCTGTGGTGTCCTGAAAGGCCTGGGGATACGCCCGGGCGGGCCCGGGACGCCGGAGGGATCCCGCAAAGGGCGGGCGTTGACCGTCCTTTGCGTGGAGCCTTCCGAGGAAAAAGGCGACGGCCGACGGCACGGCGGCGGGCGGGACGCCTAGGCGCCGGGGTGGCGCCTGGCCGGAGCTTGAGGCAAGCGGGCAAGGTGCCGGGGAGGCGGCGGGCCGGAGCTTGAGGCGGGCGGGCCAGGCGCCTGGGAGGCGGCTGGCCGGAGCTTAAGGCGCGCGGGCGGGCCAGGCGCAGGGGAGGCGGCGGCCGGGCCCCGTTCCGCGCCGAGGTCAGAACCCGTGGCCAAGCCCGGGGATGCGGGTCTTCGCTTCCAGGAGCTTAAGGAGCCTCACCCCGATCCAGGTGAGCGCGAAGTACAGGAACCCGGCCAGGATGTAGAAGGGGATGTGCTTGTAGGTATAGGCGGCCATGAACTTGGTCCTGGCCATGATCTCCAGTGTGCCCAGGGCGTAGGCGACGGCGCTGTCCTTGAGCACGATGGAATACTCGTTGGACCAGGAGGGGATGGCCACCCTGAGCGCCTGGGGGAGCACTATGCGGAAGACGGCTTTGGGGGCGGAAAAGCCCAGCGCCGTGGCCGCCATGAACTGCCCCCGCGGGAGCGAGAGGATGGCGCCCCTGAAGATCTGGGACTGGTAGGCCCCGCTGGTGAGGCCCAGGGCTATGAGGGACGCCGAAAAGGGCGAGAGCTCCAGGCGCGTGCCCGCGTGGGCGAGCCAGAACTTCTCCAAGGCGCTGTAGACCCCGAAGTAGACCAAAAACAGCAGCACCAGGATGGGGATGCCCCGGAAGAACCACACGTAGAGCCGGAGGATCCGCGCCAGCCACCTGGGACCGTAGACCTCGAGGGACGCGATGGGGAGCCCAACGGCCAGCCCCAGGCCCATGGCCCCCGCGATGAGACCCGCCGTGTAGCCCGTGCCGCCCAGGATGTACAGGGCCACCTTCAGGTACTCGTGTATGTCCATCGGCCCCCCGGATTCTGTTGCGGGCTGAACGTGCCCTGGCCCGGATTGGGTCCCGGGCGGGGAAAGTGCCCGGGGGCGGGCGGGCCCCCGGGCGAAAAAAGCCCCGGGCCGCCCGCCAAAGGGGGGCCCCGGGCCGGTCGGAGCGAAGTGCGGGGGGAAGGGGAAGGCGAGGGCTCCTCCGGTCGGGCCGCCTGGCCAAGGCGGGCGGTCCGGCGCGGAAGGCAGCGGGTCCCGCTTAAAGGCGGGCGGGCCGGCGCGGAAGGCAGCGGGTTCAGCTTAAAAGCGGGCGGGCCGGCGCGGAAGGCAACGGGGCCAGCTTAAATGGCCGTCGGCCCCGTCCGGGGGCAGGCCGGCCCGCCAGTTCCGGGTCAGTGGACCTCGCCTGGGCGGTACTTGTCCTTCAGGGTCTGCCAGAAGGGGTCGGCCATGAGCGCGGTGAGCCCCTCGTTCAGCTGCGCCAGGAGTTCGGGGTTCTCCTTGTTAACGCCGTAGGCGAATTCCTCGTTGGGGATGCCGGCCTCGCCTAAGATCTTCACGTCCTGCTCGGAGGCGGCCTTGGCTGCGGGCGCGTCGTTCATGACG
>JAIRZX010000698.1 GCA_031267005.1 Deltaproteobacteria bacterium | reverse complement strand
GGGAAGTCCCTGGACTAAGGGTGGTTCGCTACGCTAGAGGACCGCGCGGCGTTGATCGGCCGTGCGGGGAAGCTGGAAGCCCGCGCGCGGACTCTGCAGGGCGGTGGGGCGTCTTCAGGCCGAGCCGAGCGCGTTCGCTTCCGGCTTTCCGGACATTGACGCGGGCCGGCGTCCGCAGCCTGAACTGCCCGGCGGTTCGGGGCCCTTGGTTTTCCCAAGCCGTGGCCTGTCCTCCGCCGGACGGGACCGCTGGCGACCCCGAGCGGCCCGTGACCGAAAGGGGCTCCCGCCGGGAGACCAACTTCGGCTTTTCTCGGCACTTGATTTTTTTTTTTTTTTTTTTTTTTTTTTTACAATATTGCAAAAATTTTTTCTTGCAGTTTTGAAATTTTGATTCCGTTGCGGAAACCCACGCCCCCTGCTAAGCCGAATGATCCGTGTTGAGGGGACGGCGATAGGACCTCCGGCGAAGGGTAGGATTCGAGCTTCAACAATTACCAGGGCGCGGCTCCGCCGTTGACGGCCCTCCGGTCGGGCTTCCGGCCAAAAATATTCTATTTTTAGCGGTAATCTGTCAACTTGCTTACTGTCAAGTTCAGGTCCCGGCGGCGTGGCCGTTGGCCCTGACGCGCCCCCCCGCTGTCCCAGGCCAGCCGACTGAGCCTCTCCCGCTTGAGCCGGAACCTGCGGGCCGCATGAGATAAGTCGTTGGGTTTCTTGCGGTGTTCGGAGTCAGCTTCAAGGTTCCCCCGAACCCAAGAACCCCCGGCCTGCCGTCCTTCCGGACACTTTTCCGCCCGGTCGCGGCGCCCTCGGGTCAGCCGCGCCGCGAGTTCCTTCTGACGCTGCACGGGCTAGCGTTCCAGGCGCGGTTATTAGCGATCTTGAGACCGGCCGGGCCGCATATCATCCCGCGGGCGCTCCGCGTCCACGAACTCAGCGCGGCGCCGCCCCTTGCACCGAGGGGCCATGCCGACGGCCCTGGCGAAACGGACGGTTACGGCCTCCCGCCCTCCGCGCCGTCGGCCCCCGAGGGTTGTCCGCGCCGCCGCGAGCCGAGGCGGCCGTAAAGGCGCAACGCTCGAAGGCGAGGTTGCGTTTGGGGGCGGGGTCGAAGGCGTTTCCGACTAAGATGGCCTTATCCTGTATGCCCGTTTTTCCAGGAAAGCTATGAGGAGCTCGACGGAGCTCGCATCGCATATGCGGGCACCTTGCTTATGCTGGCACCTTAGGCCGATATATGGAAAGCGAGCTAGAGGCGGGGCTCGAGATCGAACGCCTCCGTCCCGCCGTACGCCTTAGGCGATCGGGACCTTCCGGCCCCTTCATTTTTCCCTTCATTTTTCTCCTTCTCCTTCTCCTTCTTCTCCTCCTCCTCCTCCTCCTCCTTCTCCTTTTCCTCCTTCATTTTTCATTTTCTTGTGTTCCGAGTAGCCCGCCCCAGCGCCGTTAGGGATCCGGAGGTTGCCGGGCTTTACGACTTAGGGTCCCGGGGCATGACTGCGGGCTCGCCGCCGTTCGGCCCGGCTGCCGCGACGCGCCGCTCGAGTCCATGCATACATTTTCGGAACCCCGAACCATGGCGGGCCGCAGGCGCGCGGGCCGAACTGGAACTGCCTTGCGATCGGCACGGCGTCACGGGCCATCTGCCCGGGAAGGGCCATGTCTTGTGATTCGTCTCCCATAAAGTTGCCAGCTATATCTGTGTCCATCCATGACGATGGTTGTTGGGATATTGAGATAAACGTCAGTTGATATCCAATATATAACATATTAATCTGTTAAAACATCATAATAATATAATAAGTGACGAATTAAGTATTTTAAAGCTTCTTTAAGTCTTTATCAGCCTTTTTGAGTATTTTCAAGAATATTATAATTACTAAATAGGATATGCTACAGATTCTAAATTTAGTCTCGCCATAGTTATTTGCATTTCGCTTGCCTTAGCTTTCTCGGTTCGCTCGCAGGATGGATGGGAGGGGGGGGGCGGTAACGGAATCACTTTTGGCCCTTCCCTTTATTGGCCCCGGTTTTCCCCTGAACGCCGCAGGACGCTTGCGGCGCCTGACGACTTTCGAGGAACGCGCTTGCCCTTGCGCGGCACCGCTTGCCCTTGCGCGGCACCGCTCGCCCCAGGGGGGTGGCGCGTGGGCGCAGGACGGAAAAGGGGGAGATGTTTCCGGCGAGAGCGAAAGCTGGCCCGGCCGTTGCGGATTCGTTGCTCCGCCTTCTCGGCACCCCGGCATGCCCTATCCGGCGGTCCGGGCCCGGACCGGGCCCGGCGTTTGGAGTCTTTTCCGCGCGCTGTAACTTTCGCGCGGCGCGCAGGGGAGCTGGCATGTTGCAAGCCATGCCCTGTAAGCCGTAGAGGTCCGCTCCGGAACAAATTTTGCAGGCATCAGGCAAAGCGGGGCTCTATTGTTTTGGCTGGGGGAGTGTGATATGTTTTCCCCAAAGAAATAGATCGCGGCGTACGTCTGAAAGGAGAATCATGGCCAACAGTTTAAAGACCCGGCTGTACCGGCGCCGGCAGGAGCTCGGCCTGACCCAGCGTAGCCTGGCCAAGAGGATCGGGCGCGGGCCGACCACCATTTCGTCCTACGAGTCCGGCTACCGCGAGCCCTCCCTCGACACGATAATTCGGCTCGCCAAGGCCCTGAACTGCTCCGTCGACTGGCTCCTTGGCGTGGACGGCCCCGCCAAGGAGCTTAAGAAGTCCCCGGCCTGGACGGCCGCCGTCCTGGAGGAAATGTCCGTCCTCAGGAAGCCGGGCGACCAGAAGACCATGAAGATGATGGTGAAGGCCCTCGCGAAGGTCCTAACCTCCAGCTCGAAGTAGCGGCTTTCCCGTCCGTTCTTCCCGCGCCAGCGCACCCGCCCGGTCGCTTCTACTGGCGGCCCGGCGCGCGAAGCCCCGGCGGTCGACCGTGCGCCCTCGTACTCCGGGAGGGGCGCCGCGGAACAGGTCGCGATCTTCCACGGGCGTCAGGGGCAGCGCGGAAATGCTTAAGGGAGAGCCTACCCTGGACCGCGAGGGTCCCGTCCGGGACGGGCGGCCGATCAGGCGTCCCGCCCCCCGGCGGCGCCGCGTGAGGCGTTTTGCCGGTGCCCGGACGGGATCCGCCCCTTCGCAAGCTTCTTAAGCTCCCCCGCCGCACGTTCGCGGAGGTCCCACGAGTTCCGCTGACGGTACCTATGCGGGAGGAGGCGGCGCGCCCGTCCCCGTTCCCCCCTTTTCCAATTCTTCCGGCCGCGCCGGCGTCCGAGCACTCCCTGCGGAATGATGCCTGACCCGCAGTCCGCCCTGCAGCCATTTCTGTCTGCCGCCTTCTCCGCCCTCCCGCCATATCCGCCCTCGCCGTCCTCTCCTCTCCTCATCCTCTCCTCCCGCCCCCCCACCTTTCCGACTGACGCATCCGCGCTTCCTTCGCGCAGTTAGGGCCCAGCTGCCGGCCCCGGCCTTGAGTAGCGCAGCCCCAGCCCCTGTCCTTTCCGCGGCCGAACCAGTCCCGTACCGCGCCGCCGGGGCCGCTTCCGGATCGCCGGGGAGGTGCCGGTTTCCGAGCAGCCGGCCCCCTGCGGGGGGCAGTCCCGGATACGCTTCCTGCCCCTGAGCTTCCGAGGCGCCGCCGGAGCCGGTCCGCTTTGCCGTCGGGGCATTTCCGAAGCGGCCCCCCGTCGCGCCGTCCCCTTGCCGTCCCCATGTCCAGCGGGAGGGCGCGGTCTTTTTTCCCGGCTTCGGACGTTCCGGCGCCGCCTCGCTCCAGCCGTGCAGGCGCTCGCTCGCGTCGGCTCCTTCATCCGCCATAAAGCGTCGCGCGTCGCCTTGGCCGCACGGGGGGCAAGCGTCTTAAGCGTCTAGGTGCCCGCCCCGGCGCGTCACGCCTTGTCCGGGAGCGTCCGCAGGGGACTCGCCGGGCATTCCCGGCGTCCGCTCCCAGCACTTCCCTTTCATTTTACGTCATGAAATCACCCGCGAGGCGAGGTTTCTGTTATACGAGACGATACGCGTTACGCGTTTCCGTGCTTTTTACGCGAACACGTCTGAAATATGGTTTAATTCAACAGGTATCAGGAATTGCTGTCGAAGCTAACTCAAACAACGCGTAACGCGCCGTACTCCGCCATACGAAGTCGCAACGCATCTGACTGAGCCGTTTTTGAATCCGTCCGTATCCAGGACTGGAAAAACTAACATCTGCTTGAAGTTTCCCCAAATATTGCTTTTTCTAAAGGGTTTATGATGTTATCCCGAATCTTCATTTCTCAGATGTCCGCCTCCTCATATCCAGGCCTTTGCGGCGTATGGACTGGCGCTGAGCTCCGTTGGCCGATGAAGGAGTTAAGACGCCACATATGCGCATATCGCGTCCTTTTAACAATGAAAATGAGCTGTTTTGCCAAAACTTTCATCGATATCAGCCTATTAGCTTGGTTCTGTGGCTGAGGTTTCGAGACTGGCTGAAACACCGCGCAACCAATGCAAGTTCATGGATCTAATATCGATATGCCATATGGAATATAACATACCAGATAACCAGTTTAACCCCAACATCAAGCTTCCAGGCGCGTTACGCGGATAGAAACTGAGATTTTTTCCTCAACCAGTATTTTTTTTAAATTGTGCCTGACACCTTGTATTAAGCGGGATTCCGAACTTTATACTGTAAACAACTTCCATAAAGCGCTATCGCGGCTGTTTTTTTCCTTCGATGTTTATGTTATTTTCTTCGTGGACTCATCATGTTCCGCCCGCCCGCGTTGGCGGGTCGGCGGTCACGGAGGCTGCAAATGACGCAAGAAGACTTTAACAACATCGTAAGAGGCGCTTCGTTCTTTCAGGGGCTCGAGACCCAGGACGTAGAGAACTTCATTCAGATTGCCGTGCTCAAGCGCTTCCAGCCCGGGCAGGTCATCTTCAACAGGGGAGACCCGGGCAACGCCATCTACGTCCTTGTGGAGGGGAAAGTAAGGATCTTCGTGAGCGGCAACGGCACCAAGGAGCAGCTCCTCCGCGTGCTCATGCCGGGCGACTCCTTCGGGGAGGCGGGCATCTTCCTGGAGCACGGCTACCCCTCCACTTCCCAGTCCCTGGACAAGTCGGCGGCCTTCTACTTCCCGGCCGACAGGCTCCGGAGGCTCGTCAACGAGCACTCGGATCTCGCGGGCAACTTCCTGAAGATCCTCGCCTTGAAGCTCGCGGATTTCGCCCACCTGTTCGAGTCGCGGACCATAAAGGAGGCCCCGGCGAGGCTCGCCTCCTTCATACTGAACCGCGAGGAGGTGAGCGGCAGGGTGAAGTTGAACTTCAGCAAGGGCCAGCTCGCCTCCTTCATCGGGACATCGCCGGAGACCGTCTCCAGGGCGCTCACTTTCCTGAAGGGCAAGAAGGCCATCATGGAGGAGAAGCCTTACATCGTCATCCTGAACCGCGACATCCTTAACTCCCTGGTACAGGGCACTTTGAAGGGCAGCCTCTGAGCCGCCGCCCCGGCCGCTTCCTAGGGCGGACGGGCGCCTTGACCGCCAGCGCGGGGACTGCCAGCCTGACCTTGCCCCAGTTTTCAAGCCGCTCGCTTTCCCGCTTTCCCGCTTTCCGGCGAGCGGCGCGTCCGGCGTTCCGCCCGCAAGCCCGTCAACCCGCGTCCCGGCGAGCGGCGTTCCGCCCGCAAGCCAGTCAACCCGCCCCCCAGGCTCGTCCCGGCGGCCTGCGGCCGCCCCGTTACTCCGCCGCCCGGCCCCGGCGGCACCCGGAAAGGCCGCCGGGAATGGCGCCGTGTACCCGTTCCGTCCCCAAACTCCGCAGAGATGCCCCAGCGCCGCCTTGAGGAAGGTCTTCTGCCGCCTTAAGGAGGCGTGGGGCTTCTTTTTCAGTTAGGAGCGTCCGAAGACGCCTTCGGCTTTCGGGAACCGCTGCGGTCCGGCGAAGCGGACGGGCATCGTTTATGGACTGCCGCGCCTCGAACTCTCCTTCGTTAGAGGCGGGCGGGGCCGGAGTCCTTTCCGTCAGGGATGCGGGCCAAGACCGGGAATTTTATTCCGTTTAGAAACCCCGCCCACCTCCTTCGAAGTCGAATGCTCCGTAAGTGAGGGGATGGCCATGGCTCCTCGCTGCGGCGGGGCCGGTCCGAGCTTCAAAACCGATTTGGTAGCGGCTCCTCCGGGGAGTTTTCCAGAAAAGGCCGCCTCCGCTGCTGCAGCTGCCGCCCGCCAGCCTGCGAGGTCCGGGATGGATTCGGTCTGCAGGACCGGGCAGAATTCCCGTGATGCGTCACGCGGGCGGACTGCGCCGCTTTCTTCCGGGCATAGGAAAAGCCGACGGAAGGGGAGGCGGCCTTCGTGCCGCAGAACTCGGACAGGCGGCGGCAATCGGGCGGGCCAGCCCTTGCGGCGGGAAGCATCCCGGACCGTACGGTCATCCCTTCCCTTCCGCCCCGCCCCGGTTCGCCCGCGCCTTCCCAGCCGAAGGCCTAACTGTCGGCCTCCCGAGGGGGATCGCCGGGGCGTCAGGCGGTTGGATTTTTGATTAACTGATGAAAAATTTACTTACTCAATTCTTTCCAAAACCTAAGCGGGCGCCTGGTTTGGCGAAACGCCCAAAGAGGCGGATGCCAGCTAAGGCGCCGGCCGCCGCCCTCCAGCCCCTGACGGGCGGGACGGGTTCGGGCCGCAGGACGGGGCGGCGTTACAGGCAGAGGCCCGTCGGGCTGCCTACGCGTCTTCGCTCCCGGACGCCGGAAAAGCCGGCGGAAATGGAGGCGCTCTTCAGATCGGCCGGGCCCGGACAGGCGGCGGCAGCCGGTCGGCCCCGTCCCTGTCGCGTGAAGCATCCCGAACGGCCCGGGCTTCCCTCCCGTTGCGGGGCGCCCGCGCCCCCACCTTTGAAGGGGGCCATCCGGGCGCCTCCGGGGGGGATCGCCGGGCGGCCGGCGGCCGGAATTTTGATGTTAAGCGCGAAAAGGGCGGATTGAACTTAGCGGCGACAAAACGCCTCTTCATCTTCAGCGTTGTCCCCGGCGCTCGATTTTGAGCCGCAACGCAGATATTTTGCGAGGGTCAGCCATCAAAGGCCAATTTTGCCGAGTGGCCGCCTTGGCGAGCAAAACCCAGGCCCAGAATGACTTTATTTTGCAGCGACATCAATTTTGAACAACGGAGATAACGCTCATTTGCTCAATTCTGGCTCAAACCCAAGCCGGAGGCAGGTTTGGCCAGCCGTCCAAAGAGGCTAATTCCCTGTTCAGGCGCAGCCTGCCGACAGCCAGCCCGCGACGGGCGTCAAGGATTAGTGCAGCCGGGCCGGGCGGCATTCCCGCGAGACGGCTTGAGGACTGCCCGCGCGTCCTTGCTCCCGGGCGACGGAAAGTCTGCGGAAGGGGTGGCGGCCTTCAACAAAATGGCGGCCTTCAACGAAGGCCGCCCGATCGCCTTCGCCGCGGACGCGATAGCCTTCGACGGGGGCCTGAAGCTCAAGAACGCGACCGCTTCCGCGTCGGGCGCGAAGGAGGGGCCCGGACGCGGCCTCCGCCAGAAGAGCGGCCTGAACCGTTCCGTCCTGAGGCAGGGAAAGGGCGTTTTTCCTCGCCATGCAGGAATGGAAGCTTTCCGCCCTCAACGGCAGGATCGCCGGGGTCGATCACGGGAACGCCGGTCGCGGATGCCCTGTTTGCGGGCATGCAAGCAAGGGCGACCGCCCTGACCGGGGCGAGTTGACGTGCTTCGGCACGCGGCCGCGGAAACAACGCCTCCATGGCCGGCGCGACTGACGTCCTCGCGGCAGGGCATGCCGCCGTCTTCGCACAGGGAGGCCCGGGCGCCTGAGGCCCGCCGGAGATCCGCGTGCCCCGACGAGGGACCCGGCACGAAACGCCGGGCCCGGTCGGGAATCCCCTGCCGTCAGGCAGGGGAGGATGCCAACCGTTCGGGCCTGGAGCAGGCCGCCTGCGGCTCGAAAGGCAATTCCGGAGCGGGAGTCAGCAACCGACGACGCGCATGGCCATGCCGCCGCTGTTATGTTTTTCCCAAAACAGCTTCTTTTTCCAATCCTTCTTGAAATCCCTGTCGAAGACTATCAACCACCCATCGGAAACCCCGCACCTGTCCATATAGCCGGAAAGCTGCTCGAGGCTCTTTTTCCGGCTCAGGCCGCCCTTGAGTTTCTGTTCCAAAGGATAGCGGATTCCCTTGTAAGTAACGCAGATGTCGACCCTGGTTTTCCCCGCGGCGTATTCTCTTTGGATAACGGCACCGCCGTTCATTACCCTTTGGAGGAAGGCGAACAGCACGAGGTG
>JAIRZX010000740.1 GCA_031267005.1 Deltaproteobacteria bacterium | reverse complement strand
GGGCAGGGGGGCTACGGGGACGACGACGAGTACGACGAGGACGGGCCCCAGAAGGTGGCCATCTGCTTCGTGATAGACACCACGATGTCCATGGGCCCCTACATACAGGCTTCGCTGGACGTCGTGCGGCGTTTCTACGACGGCATCCTGAAGGGCGGCAACGCCGACAACACCTACCTGGCCTTCGTCGCCTTCCGGAGCTCGGTCAAGGCGGCACCCGCGACCGAATACGGCACCAAGCTCATCTCGGACTTCAGGAACGCCAACGAGCGCGGCGCCATAGAGGCCGCCATTTCCGAGGTGCGCGAGGCCAAGGCCTCCACCCACGCCTTCAACGAGGACTCCATAGCCGGCGTGAACGAGGCTTTGGACCTCAACTGGGCCAAGTACGGCGGCGGCATCATAATTCTCATCTCCGACGCGGGCCCGCTCCCCCGCAACGACCGCCAGAGCGCCTCCCGCGACGATCCGAGTTCGGTGAAGGACAAGGCCGACGCCAAGAAGGTCAGGATCGTCGCCATGCACCTCAAGACCAGCGAGGGCGGCAACAACCACCGCTACGCCCAGAACGCTTACGAGGGCATGGTGGCCGCCATGGGCTCCCGCCGGGCCTACATCCCCATTGACATTCCCACCCCGGAAGCCGGGCCGTCCGCCTTCGCCGAGGTGACCGACGAGCTCGTGCGCGCCCACTCCGACATGGCCCGCGACATGAACCGCAAGCCGCCCGACGAGGCCACCGACCCCAGGGCCGGCGAGAGCCCCCAGGAGCAGGCCCGGAACGTGGGATCCCTTTTGGGCTACTCCGCGCGGCTGGACTACCTGGGCTCCAAGAACAAGACCTCTCCCCCCTCGGTGGTGCGTTCCTGGATCCCGGACAAGGACCTGGGCTTCCTCGACTCCGAGAACCCCCGGGACGTGCGCACGGTCAGGGTGGCGGTCCTCCTGACCAAGACCCAGGTGAGTTCGCTCTCCCAGGGCGTGAAGGCCATCCTGGCCGGGGCCTCGGATTTGATGTCCGGGGGTTCCAAAGGCTTCTTCGAAGCCGTGCTGTCGGCGGCGGCACAGGTGGGCCGCGACCCCGGCGAATTCCAGAAGAACCCCGCTAACCTGGCCGAGATGGGGCTTCTCGGCGAGTACCTGGAGGGGCTCCCCTACAAGAGCAGGGTGATGACATTGAACCAGGAGGTCTGGGACGCCTGGACCCCCGTCCAGCAGAGGGAGTTCATCCTGGAGCTGGAGGCCAAAATCTCCCGCTACGAGTTCATCGACTCGGACGTCACAAACTGGCTCAAGGTGGGCGAGGAGACGGACGGGGACTGGCTCTACCGAGTGCCACTGGAAGCCCTGCCGTGAAGGCCTGAAGTTCCGTGGGGAGCGTCCTGAGTCCCGCTGGTGAGCGGCATAAGTCCCCGCGGCCGCGACCTGAGTCCCCTTGGACGCTGCCTGAGTCCCGGGGGGCGCGGCCTGAGCCCCGCTGTGCATGAGTCCAGCGGCGGGGGGGTGCCCCGCCGACTTTCCTGGCGCCGCGCGGCTAGGGTTAACGGCCGGCGGCAAGCGCCGTAGCCCCTCGGCGAGGGCTGGAGACCGGCGGCTACGGCTGCCGCGCCTCGGATAGCCGGAAGGCATCGACGCCCAGGACCCCCCGTCCCGGCCCGCGCATTTATACCCGTCGGTCCCGAACCCAACCCCGATCCAGATGCAGTTGCCTAATTCAGGCCGCTTTCCCTCCCGCCGCGGCCGGAAGCGCCAAGGAGCAAGACCACCGCATGCCCGAACCCGTAGTAAGCATCAGGCGCCTGGTCAAAAGCCGCGCTGGCGGGGCGGGCTACCGCCTCATGGTGAGTTCGCTGGATGTAGGCCCCGGTGACCGACTGGCCCTGGTTGGCCAGTCCGGATGCGGGAAGAGCACCCTCTTGGACATGCTGGGGCTTGTCCTCCGCCCCGACATGCGTTCCGATCCCTCTTTCTCGTTCACGTGGAGGAGGGGGTCCACCGGGGCGGAGGTTGACGTCCTGGACAGCTGGCGCTCCGGGGACGAGGGTGCCCGCGAGCGAGTCCGCCGCGAGGACATAGGCTACGTGCTGCAGTCCGGCGGCCTCCTGCCTTTCTTGAGCGTCCGCGACAACATAATCCTTCCGGCGAAGCTCAAGGGAAGCCCCCGCGGCAAGGAGCTCGAGGGGGCCCTGGTTAACCTTTCGAGCTCCCTGGGCATAGGCCATCTCCTGAAACAGTACCCAGGCACGGTCTCCATGGGCGAGAGGCAGAGGGCCGCGGTGGCTAGAGCCCTCATCCACCGCCCGGCGCTGATCCTGGCAGACGAGCCCACGGCGTCCCTGGACCCCCCCACCGCAACCAAGGTCTTCGCCCTGATGCTCGAACTCTCCGAGGGAATACCTCTGGTCGTCTCCACCCACGACGAGCCCCGCGCCCGCTCGCTGGGCTTCAAGATCCGCCGCATTGTCTGCGAGGATCAGGGCCCGGGCGGAGGCATCAAGGCCATGCTCCGCCGACCCGAGGGCCCGCCGCTCCCGGGAACCGAAGGCCAGCCTCCGGACGACGGAGTCATCGAGGACTTCGGGGACATCGGCGCGGCCGAGTTTTTCCGCGACGGCTGAACCCCCGCTGCTTCCTCCTGTCCCGCCCCGCCCCGCCTCCCGGAGTCCCCGGCGCCGTCGGTCTGGCCCTCGGCTCCCTCAGCCCCCCAAGCGGATCATCAGCTCCGTTCCGTGCCCAGGCCTTGCTTTCCGGACCTCCGGCTTGCTTTCCGGACCTCCGGCTTGCTTTACTGCACCCGGCAACATTTCCGGGCCGTCTGCGGGCTTTCCGGTCGCCCGGCTTCCTTCCGAAATCTGACAGCGCCTTCCGGAGCCTCCGCCCGCTTTCCCGCTTCCGCGTTCCCGTCCAGCGGCGTCAAGCCGCCTTTCGGCTTAACTCCGCCAACAGCGAGGTGCAGAAGATTTTCTCCCAAGCGATAGCCATAGCGTTCAAGAGGTACCGCCGCGACTGGTTGTTCTCGCTGTGCTCGATCTTCTCCATGGCGGCCTTCCTCGTGCCCCTGCTTACCATCTTCGGGCTCAAGGACGGCATCGTGGGCACCTTGAGCAACCGGCTAGCCGTGGATCCCGGCACCCTGGAGATAAGCCCGGTAGGCCATCCGAACTTCTCCCCTAAGTTCTTCGACGATTTGGAAAGCGATCCGGACGTGACCTTCGTCATCCCCAACACCAGGGACGTCTCGAACGTCCTGGTCCTTTCCCGGCCGAACCGCCAGCCCCTGAGGGTAGCGACCGGAGCCACGGCCCCGGGGGACCCGCTGACAGCGCTGGCCGAGCCAGGAGCGATCCCGGGCGCGGCGGACAGGCCCACTGGCTTGAGGGAGATCTGGATATCCCGCAAGGCCGCCGACGCCCTGGGGGTCGGCCCCGGCGAAACCGTCGCCGGAAGGGTCTCGCGGGCTGAGGCTGGGTACCTGGAGCACGCCGAGACCGAGTTCACCGTCCTGGGCATCCTTCCCGGCTTCACGGCCGACGCGGAGATGATACTGGGCTCTTTGGAACTCATCCGCGCGGTGGAGCTCTTCCGGAGCGGCTTCGGGCACCAGGAGCTCGGCTGGAAGGGCAGGGACCCTTCCAAGCTGGCCCCGGGCGACCAGGTGGTCTACCAGCAGTTCAGGCTTTACGCGAGGGACTTGGACGCCGTGGGCCGCGTCCAGGAAAGGCTCAGGTCGGAAGGCGTCATGGTGAAGGCCCGCACCGCCGAGATAGCCAGGGTCCGAAGCATGGACACGGCCTTCAGCATAGTGACCCTTACGCTCCTCGCGGTGGTCGGCATCGGCGCGCTGGCCTCCGCCTCCTCCGGCTCGCTGGACCAGGTCGCCAAGAACCGGAAGTCGCTCGCCTGCCTGGCCCTCCTGGGCCTGGGCAAGAGGCACCTGTTCGCCTTCTCTTCCTTCCAGGCGGCCCTTTCGGGGCTCCTGGCCTCCGTCCTCGCCGCCGGGCTCTTCATCCTGACCGCGCGGATCCTGAACTACCTGTTCATGGGCAGCATCAACAACGTCGAGCGCTTCTGCACCCTCTCCTGGGCCAAGCTCGGCTCGGCCTCGGGCGCGGTGGTCCTTTTCATGATCCTGGCCTCGCTCGCGGCCTACAAGGCGCTTTCGAACATCGAACCCTCGGAGGGCATGCGCGATGTATAAGACGACACCCGTCACGCTCACTTTCACCGACAAGCTCGCGGCCGCCGTCCTGGTCGCCGCCCTCCTGGCCCTGGCCGCCGTCATCCTGGACTCCGCCCCGGCCATAGCCCAGTTGCGCGTGGCCAACCAGGCCACGCCCCAGGACGCCTCCAACCCCAACCCTGCCGAGGACGACTACGTGGTACCGCTGCCCTGCGAGCTCACCATGGCCTTCAGGCCCGTCTTCATACCCGTCACTGGATACCTGGGCGAGATGGTGGGCTACTTCGGCTCCGAGTCCCGGGGCGAGGAGGCGCAGGGCGGGGATGAGCCGGGGGCGGCGCCCGAAGCCCCGAAGGCGCCCGCCCCGGAAGGCCAGGGCGGTCAGCAGCCGTCCTCGGACGACATCGAGAGCCTGACCCGGAGGCACAAGGTCTACGTGGGTTCCCCCCTGTCGATCGACAACCTGCCAGCCGCCTACCGGCCGACGGCGCTCGCCATCAAGAACAAGCTCTCAGCCGACAAAAAAGACCGCCAGCTCTACCTCATGGGCAAGTACGAGGTCACCGTCGGCCAGTGGGACGCCGTGACCAAGGAGGGGTGCCCCTTCGATCCCAAGACCGCGGCGCTCCCCGTCGCCAACATCTCCTGGTACGAAGCCCAGATGTTCACCTACAAGCTGATGAGCTGGCTCCTCGCCAACCATCCCGAAGTGCTCCCCTCTTTGGTCGAGGACGATAGGATGGTAGGCATCGTAAGGCTCCCCACCGAGGACGAGTGGGAGTACGCGGCCCGCGGCGGGCATCTGGTGTCGCGCGAGGACATGAGCTCGCAGGATCTCTTTCCCATCGAAACTGGCAAAAAACTGAACGATTACGGGCTCTACGTCGACGGCACCAGCGAAACGAAAGAGGTTCCCGACAGGATAGGCCGCAAGTCTCCTAACCCGGCCGGGATGTACGACACCGTGGGCAACGTGGCCGAGATGACCATGGACCCCTTCAAGGTGACCGTGGGGAGCCGCCTCCACGGATCAGCCGGCGGCTTCGTGCTCAAGGGCGGCAGCTACAGGACAGCCTACCTCGCTGTTCTGCCCGGGGCCAGGGTGGAGTTGCCCTTCTTCTACAGGAGCGGCCCGGTCAAGGCCGACAGCATCGGGGTCCGGCTGATCCTGTCGTTTATGAACATCGGGAGCCACAAGAGGATAGGGGAGATAGCTGACGAGCTGGCCGAGGCGGCCAAGACCGACGAGACCCTCGTTGCGGACGATCCCATAAAGACCGTGGACGGCCTCATCCAGAACGCGGAAAGCGACACCGAGAAGGCGGCGTTGAGGACGCTCCGGACTAACCTGGAGGGCTACAACACGGCCGTGAACGAACGGCGCAGGGACGCCGCGCGCTCGCAGCTGATGAGCGTCCTTAACATGATGATGTCGATGAGGGCCAACAACTCCCGCATGATGGTTGCCGCCGCCGAGCGCCAGACCGCAGTGAATTATATAAAGAGGTTTGACGCCCAAATCAAGTCACCCGACGTTTCGGCCGCCGACAAGAAGACGTTCCAGAAGGGCCGTGAGCAGCATATCAAAAATCGCGACGTCAACCACAAGTTCATCCAGGACGCCGAATCATCCTTCGTCATCATGCGCGGCCGCTACGAGAAGCTTTTGATGGACGTCAAGAACAACTTCCCAAGCGAGCTTGTCCTGTCGCAGCTCTCCGACGTCGGCCAGGACATCATCGGAGATGATTATTTCAACCGCGAGATGCGCTCCTGCTTTACCAACGTCGACAAGCATGTGAAGGCCGTGCTAAAGGGCGCCAGCCCTTCCAGGATCCCCCGCGGCGAGCTGGAGGTGGAGCCCGTGAACATCAAGATGCCCAACCCCAGGCTCTGACGCGCGTATGCGGCCGGGGACCCTGGTTCCCTAAGGCTCACGGGGCTCAGGTTGGTTCCGTCGGCACGGGAGTTTCCCGGAGGCACGGGAGTTTCCCGGAGGCACGGGAGTTTCCCGGAGGATCGGGAGTTTCCCGGAGGATCGGGAGTTTCCCGGAGGTTCGGGAAGTGTACCTGAGGTTCGGGTAGTGTACCGGAAGAGGGGCCAGTTGGTTCCGAAGGCCACTGCAGGCTCAGGGGGGCCCAGAGTTGGTTCAGACCGTGGTTGATTCAAGCCGGAGTTGGTTCAGGCCGGAGTTGGTTCAGGCCGGAGTTGGTTTGGTCCCTATTCAGTGAGGTTCGCTCGATCTTCAAGGACCCGTTGCTCCCGGCGGGCCCGGAGCACGCCCATACCCGGCGGCAACCGGGCTCGCCTCCCGTCATTGCCATTGCCCTTAGCCAGCGATCCGGTGCCGTCTTAGTGACCCCGATCGCATAGATTATCGCCCGGATGGCGGAATTGGTAGACGCACGGGACTTAAAATCCCGCGAAGCAATTCATGCCGGTTCGACCCCGGCTCCGGGCACCACCGCTAGTTTTCCGCGACTTCCGCTAAAGTCCGTTTCGAGTAGAACCCGGCTGGTTCTCAAGGGAACAGCCGGGTTTTCCATTTCTTTCTGCTTTCCTTTTTCGTGTTGACAGCTCTGATAGAGCGGGGTATTTTGGTTAATAATAATCCTAGTTCGGTCGGTGATGCCGCGCGTGTCTCCGTATGCCAGCGGCGCGAGATAATCCAAAGCGCCCACCCCAGGGTAATGCCCTGCAAACTAAGCGGCGGCGGCGTCGGTATGGACCTCAGCCAGAAAGTGAACCCCAATTGGAAGCAAACTGTGGCGGCTCGAGCGTGAGCAAGCAGTGGCGGCTCCAGCGGGGGCTAGCTATGGTTGTTCCAGTCCAAGTGCCGGGCCGGAGGTTTCTTAAGTTCCTGGGGCGTTTCCAGAAGTTAGCCTTCGGGATTCTCGCGAAGAAGCCGCCGCCGTCGGGAAATCCCTTTCGGAACGCGAAGAGACGGAGCTGGGCCGCAATCCTCCGGAAAAGCTCTTCCGCTCAGCGGCTCTCGACTTCGCCGAGAAGTTCCTTTTTCAGCCGCCCGTCTGCCTGACAGTCCGCTGGCAGGAGCGCCGTGCCGGTTCAATGCCTGAAGCTGCCGTCCTTAAGGCGGCGGCCTTCGCTTTGGTTGCGGAAACTGGCCTTGTTGCGGCGGTTGTTGCTGAGAGTGGCCCTTCCGCAATCAATCAGATAAAGAACTCGCACTAGAACGCCGAACCCCCGGAGGGAACGAGCGATGAAAATGACTCCTCCCGTTACTCTCCGTTTCACGGGCAAGCCCAGTATCGCCGACAAGCACGCGGCGGCCCTGGCGGGCGCCCTTATGGTTGCGGTCGCGGCTGTATTCATTTCCGGCCCGGCAGCCGCCCAGTTGTCCACAGTTGTCACCCCCCAGCATGCCTGGAACCCTCGCCCGGACGCATCTGACTTCGTAGTGCCCCTGCCCTGCGGGCTCTCCATGGCTTTCAGGCCAGTCTTTATCCCCGACAGGGGCTATCTCGGCGAGATAGTCGGCTACTTCGGCTCCGATCCCCGAAGCGAGCAAGACTGGACCGAGAACTTCAACCGGAGGCACAAGATTTATTTGGGATCCCCCTTGTCGATCGAAGACCTTCCCGCGCCGTACCGGCCGACGGCGGTAGCCTTGAAGAACCGCCTTCTTTTCGACGAAAAGTCGGGGCGCCAGCTCTACCTCATAGGCAAGTACGAGCTTACCGCCGCCCAGTGGGACGCGGTGACCAAGCACGCGGCAGACGGCGGCGTGTCCGGCGAACCTTGCCAGTTCGACCCAAAGGCAGGCGCCCTTCCCGTCACAGGCGTCTCATGGTACGAAGCCCAGCAGTTCACGTCCAAACTCATGGACTGGCTTCTCGCCAACCATCCTGAAGCCCTCCCCTCCATAGAGGGCGACGAAAGAACAGTGGGCGTCGTAAGGCTCCCCACCGAGGCCGAGTGGGAGTACGCTGCCCGCGGCGGGCATCTGGCGTCGCGCGAGGACTTGTCCAGCCTGGATCTCTTTCCAGCCGGACCCGGTAATGACCTGTCTGATTACGGTATTTACTACGACGGGGCCAGCGAAAGAAAATCGCAGCCCGGCATGATAGGCCGCAGGTTGCCTAACCCTGTCGGACTCTACGATACAGTCGGCAACGTCTCCGAGATGACAATTGACAACTACAGGATTGCAGTGGGGAGCCGCCTCCACGGCTCCGCTGGCGGCTTCGTAACAAAGGGCGGCAGTTTCAATTCCCTCTACCCTGGGGTGCTGCCCGGGGCCCGCGCGGAATTTCCGTTTTACTACCGCCACGGCCAGGCCAAGTCTTCCGACATGGGTTTGCGGCTCGTGATCTCGTCCGTTAACGGCGGCAACATCCAAAGGTTAAGTGAAATTTCCGTCGAGTTGGACATGATGGCTTCTGACGACTGGTCTTTGACTGTTTACGATCCCGTAAAGACAGTAGACACTCTGATCCAGAGAGCCGAAACCGACAGCGAGAAGAGCGCGTTAATGGCCGTCCGCGCAACTTTGGTAGCCTCCATCTCGAACGCGGCCGAGTTGCGCTCGTCCGAATTGCGCTCGCATCTTATGGACTCCCTTTACACTATGATGTCGATGCGGGCGAACAACGCCCGCATGGTTGCCGCTGCCGCCGGGCGCCAGGCAGCCGTAAATAATATGAAAAGGCTGGATGCCCTGTTCATAGGGAACGACGGCTCTGACGACGACAAGAAGGCATTTCAGGATGCCCGCGAAGAACAAATAAAAATTCGCGACCGGGACCATGCATTCCTGCAGGACGCCGAATCGTCCTTCCTCGTCATGCGGGGCCGCTACGAGAAGCTTTTGATTGACGCCAAGAACAACTACCGCAACGAGATTATCCTGGCGCAGCTCGACGACATCGGCCGGAACATCATCGGCGACGACTATTTCAACCGAGAGATTCGCGCCTGCTTTACCAACGTCGACAAGCACGTGAAGGCCGTGCTAAAGGGCGCCAGCCCCTACAGTATCCCCCGCAGCGAACTGGAGGTGAAGCCCGTGGACTCCAAGATGCCCAAGCCCACGGTCTGACGCTCGGATGCGCCAGTGGCCCGTGGCCCGTGGCCCCTGGCTCATCAGGCTCATGATGCTCCGGATGTTTCCTGAGGCTCGTGAGTTTCCAGGAGGCTCGTGAGTTTCCAGGAGGATCGGGAGTTTCCAGGAGGATCGGGAGTTTCCAGGAGGATCGGGAGTTTCCAGGAGGATCGGGAGTTTCCAGGAGGATCGGGAGT
>JAIRZX010000664.1 GCA_031267005.1 Deltaproteobacteria bacterium | reverse complement strand
CTCTGCCGGGCGGTAGGAGACGGCGTCCGGAAACGGTTCTGCCGGGCGGCCCGAGAGGGCCTCAAGAGAAAGGCGGAGAGGGCCGACGCCGGTTAGCTTGAGAGCGGTCGGGCTGAGAGTGCCCGAGAGGCCCGGCAAAGGCCCGAGAGGCCCGGCAAGAAGGGCGCCGGCGAGGGCCCGGAGGCCCGCGCGGGCCCCGGAAAGCCCGCAGAGGCTTAGAACCGCGAAGGACCGCGAGGGTCCGGGCCCCTCCGGGGGCCATGCCGGCGGCCGGGTCCGCCGGACGAATTCCCCAGGCCCAGGGGTCCATCCCCCCGGGCCGCCACGTTCCCCCTGAAGGAGGCGGATACACGTTATGAACGAGGGCAAAATAATACAGGTCATAGGGCCGGTCGTGGACGTGGCCTTCAAGGAGGGGGAGCTCCCCGCGATCCTTAACGGCTTGTACGTCTCCAACACCACCATCAACGACCAGCCGGACAACCTCATCCTGGAAGTGGCCCAGCACCTGGGCGACAACACCGTGCGGACCATCGCCATGGACATAACCGACGGCCTGGTCCGGGGCATGGGGGCCAGGGATTCCGGCGGGCCCATCGTCGTTCCGGTCGGGAAGGCCTGCCTGGGCAGGGTTTTGAACGTCGTCGGCCGCCCCGTGGACGGCCTGGGCGAGGTCAAGGCCGACAAGACCTACCCCATCCACCGCCCCTCCCCCCAGTTCACCGAGCTCGACACTTCGGTGAGGGTCCTGGAGACCGGCGTCAAGGTCATCGACCTCCTGGTTCCCTTCCCCCGCGGCGGGAAGATGGGCCTCTTCGGGGGCGCGGGCGTTGGAAAGACAGTCATCATGATGGAGATGATCCACAACATCGCCATGCACCACGGCGGCATCTCGGTGTTCGGCGGCGTGGGCGAGCGCACCCGCGAGGGAACCGATCTCTACAACGAGATGAAGGAGTCCGGCGTCATCGACAAGGCGGCGCTCGTTTACGGCCAGATGACCGAGCCGCCGGGGGCCCGCGCCCGCGTGGCCCTGACCGCCCTCACCGCCGCCGAGTACTTCCGCGACGAGGAAGGCCAGGACGTGCTCCTCTTCGTGGACAACATCTTCCGCTTCACCCAGGCGGGTTCCGAGGTCTCGGCGCTTCTGGGCCGCATGCCCTCCGCGGTCGGCTACCAGCCCACCCTGGCGACCGAGTTGGGAGAGCTCCAGGAGCGCATCACCTCCACCAACAGGGGCTCCATAACCTCCGTCCAGTGCGTGTACGTGCCCGCGGACGACATGACAGACCCCGCGCCGGCCACCACCTTCTCGCACCTGGACGGGACGGTGACCCTTTCCAGGCAGATAGCCGAGCTGGGCATCTACCCCGCCGTGGACCCCCTGGACTCCACGAGCCGCATCCTCGACCCGAACTTCCTCGGCATGGACCACTACCAGACCGCCCGCAAGGTCCAGCAGACCCTCCAGAAGTACAAGGACCTCCAGGACATCATAGCCATATTGGGCATGGAGGAGCTCTCCGAGGACGACAAGGTGACGGTCTCCCGCGCCCGCAAGATCCAGAGGTTCCTCTCCCAGCCCTTCTTCGTGGCCGAGGTCTTCACCGGCTCCGCCGGCAAGTTCGTGAAGGTCGAGGACACGGTGCGCGGCTTCAAGGAGATCCTGGAGGGCAAGCACGACGACCTTCCCGAGCAGGCCTTCCACATGGTGGGCGGCATCGAGGAGGTCCGCGAGAAGGCCGAGCGCCTCGCCAAGGACGCGGCCTGAAGCCGCGAGCCGCCCCCAGCCGGGCCTGGAGCGCACGATGAGCGAAAAGAAGTTCACATTCTCCCTGGTCACCCCAGAGGGCACCCTGGTCGAGCCCGTGGAGGTCGTTTCCGTCACGGCCTTCGGCGAGGAGGGGGCGTTCACGGCCCTTCCCGGGCACACGCCCTTCCTCACCCCCCTCAAGGAGGGCAGGGAGGGCGGTTCGGTCGTGAAGTTCCGCACCGCCGCCGGGACCGGCGACGAGTACTACGTGGACGCGGGCGTCATCGAGGTTCTCCCGGGCCGGGTGACGGTTCTGGCGGAGCGGGCCGAGGACGAGGACGCGCTTATAGCCAACCGCGAGAAGGCCGAGCGGGAGGAGGCGGAGCTCAAGAGGCTGCTGGAAGACGCCCAGAACGTCAACGCCGCCGCCGTCGCCGCCCTGGGCGGCGAGGGCAAGCTCCCCGACATAGGGGAACTCGAGTTGCAGCTCATGAGGGCCACTGGCCGCCTGAAGTTCATCGACAAGAGGAAGAAGCGCGTCTAGGGCGGCTCCCGCTCCTCTTGGCGCGCGGATACGGCGTTTCCGCCGTTTGAAAACCGTCCCCCCGGCGCGTGCCGACTTCGGAATTCGGAACGCGCCAGTCCGATTCTTCAATTTTTTGAAAGGGCCGAAGGGTGACTTGCCCCTTCGTCCCTTTCTTTATTATGGAGATCGCGCTTCGGCAGTCAACGCGCCGTGGTCGGTAACGTCTTCGTTGGGAACGATGCCTTCCCGGCTTTAAACGGCGTCCCGGCTGTAAACTGCATCGCTGACGGAAATACCGGTCCCGGCTTTACGCGCCGTCTCGGCGGCAAACGGCGTCGCGGACGGCAACGCTGACCCGGCTTGAAACTTGCGGCGGATCGCGGCCAGAGAGGCCGGGATCGACTTTTCGGGGCTTCCAGCGGGCGCCGATCCCCGAGTTTCATGCCTTATAGTAATCTGCGGGCCTCGGCGGAGACGGGAACTGGTTATAAACTGGACGGCGGCTGAAAACGGCATAGTTAGGGTAAAATCCGTTCCGGCTTTACAACTGCATCGCGGCGGTCAACAGGGTGATTTTCCCCGTCAATGACTGTCCAAGAAATTAAGTTTTATAAGTTGATTTATAAGAGTTTATAAGTTGATTTATAAGTTGATGAAAAATATTTGGTGTCCAGCCGCTAGAGATCTGTAATCCTAAAGGATAGATGGCTGACGCGTCCTGATGCGTATCCGGACGCTTAATGCTTCCGGCGGCGGCTTTCGAGTTTTGATTAATGGCATTTCCCTATTTCAGATCGGATCGAGCCTGTCAGTTATTCTTTAGAAACATTTTCAAATAGCTTAAACCGTAAGATATGTGGAGATATTATGAAAAGGCTGTTAACTCACTTGCTCATGTTGGCATCTGTTTTCCTTTTCGCGTCTTGCGGCGGGAACGCTGACCCACCCGGCGACGTCAACGCTCCGAGCGATAACGGCGGACCAAACGATAACGGCGGACCAAACGATAACGGCGGATCGAGCGATAACGGCGGATCGAGCGATAACGGCGGACCGAGCGGGAATACAGCCGAGCCTTCGGTTACCGAGTCTGCCGCAGACGGGCAGGCAGCGCCGGAGACTTCTCAGGCAGATCAGCCGGGAGAGCTGCAGCCCGATGCTTCCCAGGCATCTCCATCGGTGGAGCCAGCTGGAGAGCTCTCCAGTTCCACTCCCCCTGCCGAGTCTTCAAGGGCGCTTACAGTATCGGAATTTGAGGAGTTATTAAAAAGCCAGCCTCTGTCGATCATAGAATCATCTTATCAAACAGATTTGCGTGATACTAAAAATTTTCCGGACAGGCTCCAGGTTATTTTAAAAAATAATGGCGATCAAGATGTCAATGAAGTTGAGCTGGCATTTGTTGCTTGGGATAAAAATAATCTTCCTATAAAAATTAAAAGTAATGTTAGTGTTGGTTTTAATTATGAAGGAGAATTCATAAAACAAGCATCGTTCCGCAGTATAAATTTGTCTCCGGGAGCGACATCTGATGACAAGATCAGATATCCTGTGGACAGGGATATAAACATATCGTTTTTTAAAGCCATTGTTGTTTCATATAAACCGGCGAAGGGAAAATCGTGGGAAAACCCATATTTTGAAGTATTCAGTGAAGCTTTTCGAGGGAAAAAATATTCAGATAATATATCATTTAACTTGCCGATTGATGACGAATCAGCTGACAGTAAAATCTCGCCGACGGAATCTCAACCGCTTGAAGAAGCGGAGTGAAACATCACATATTTCATTGGTTTGTAGTATTTGTCTGCATTAGCGATATGGGAACTAATGTGGGCATAGCCGGTATTTTTCTTGCTGGCCGCGACATATCCAGCCAATTTATTATTGTAACGTCATATCCAGTTTATTTCGCACGGGCAGTATTGATAGCGTAGGGCCGCGAGTTGGCTGGACATCTTGATTCGCGCTAGGGGCTGAGAGATTATTTATCATGAAAAATGCCCTAAATTTTTCAGGTCTTAATTTTACCGGTTACGTCTATTAATCATTTAATTGAATTATATGCTTGAGTTCCTTCAAATCTATGCTTGTACAAGGAAAGGGACAGAAAGCGATATTTCAATAAGATTGAAGCCGTAGAGTGTTAAATGATGATTGTTTTGCTTGGGTTAATCGTAAATAATTATTTCGCAGATTAATGCGTGAACGCTGAAATCTTTATTGTTTTAACTGTTTTAACTGTTTTAACTGATTTAACTGGTTGCCGTTATAGGTTGTTGCGCTTTTTCCATAATTACCTGCCGTACCCTCTGCCGTTCATGAGGTCCTTTGTCCGCATAACGGTAGCGCGTTCTTAATTTTTGAGATGATTTCTCGCGTTAATTAATAAGTTATCGCTCTGGAGCTTGTGGCTTAATCTGTTTTGAGGTATGTTCGTTTACCTCTGGGAGCCCGTATTGCGGGCGCCTTTTAAGGAGGAAACTAGAGTTTCGGGATGAACGCTCTTTCCGGTGGCTAAGGTCCATCAGTATGTTTATGGCGCTTGCCGGATAGTCTTGTTCCAGATCAAGAAACGCACGCCTTTATGCCCCGGCGAGGAGCGGAAAGATGACCCCAAAAAGGAAAGCTGCTCTCATGCTGCTCGCGGCCACGGTCATCTGGGGGGCGTCCTTCCCCACCATCCGCTACTCAGTGGAGCTGATGGACCCCTTCGCGTTTACGGGAGTGAAGTTCCTGTTCAGCGCCGCCGCCCTGCTCCCGCTGGCCCTCCGGAAGAGGGCAAGTTCAGCCGGGCGGTCGCTGGACCGCGAGCTCCCGAGAAGGTACCTGTGGCTGTGGGCAGGGCTTGCGGCAGGAGTGCTGTTGACGGCAGGCACGGCGTTGCAGTACATGGGCATGGTCTGGACCACAAGCGCGAAATCCGGTTTCATAAGCGGGCTTTACGTGACGCTCGTCCCGCCGCTGGGGCTTGCCCTGGGCAGGATCCCTTCAGCCACAGTCTGGATTGCGCTTGTTCTCGGGCTTTGCGGGCTGGTCCTGGTCTCGAATCCTGGAGGAGGCGGCTTCAACCGCGGCGACGCCTTGACCCTCGCGGCGGATCTGTTCTGGGCCTTGCACGTTCTTTTGGTCGGTCGCTACGCGCTTAGGGTCAACCCTTTTCGTTTCGTGGGAGTCCAGGTGGGCGCAGTTGGCGCGGTCTGCCTCGCGATAGCCTTCTTCAGGGGGGCGCTCCCTGACCGCGCGGCTTTCATGGCCACTCTCCCCTTCTCCCTTTTCGGAATACTGTCGGTCTCCATGTGCTATTTCTTCCAGGTGGCCGCCCAAAAGGACATCCGCCCGTCCGAGGCAGCTCTCCTGCTGCAGCTCCAGGCGGTTTTCGCGGCCCTCTTCGGCATGCTATTCCTGGGCGAGGTCAT
>JAIRZX010000632.1 GCA_031267005.1 Deltaproteobacteria bacterium | reverse complement strand
CGCCGGGCCGGGGCGGCGCTTTCGGGAAGCCCCCCCGGTTCCGGGGCGGCCGGGTCTGCGGGAAGCTCCGTTGATTCTGGGCGCCCAGCGTCCTCAGGGAAGCTCCGTTCCCCCGGGGCGGGCGTCGCCTTCAGGAGGCTCGTCGCCGCCTCCCCCAAGGAGGGCCTCCCGGAGGATGTCGATTTGCTCGTTTACGTCTTCGGAGGAGCAGATGCGCCTCCTGTAGGCGGCGGCGTTCCTCAGTTCCCTTATGTACCAGGACAGGACGGATCTGAGGACGAAGACGGCCCTTTTGCCGCGCTCGGATTCGAGGAGCCGGGCGTGGCGGCTGGCGCAGAGGAAGGTCTCCTCCCTGCCGATTACGGGGGCCGGCTCCCCTCGCCAGAGGGCCAGGCATTCAGAAAAAAGCCAGGGCCTGCCCCTGGTGGCCCGGCCCAGCATCACGGCCGCCACGCCGGATTCCCGGAGGCGTTTCAAGGCCAGGGGGGCGGAGTCCACGTCCCCCGAGCCTATTACGGGCACGGGCAGAAGGGCGGCCAGGCGTTCCGTGATCCTCCAGTCCGCCTTCCCGCCGAAGCCCTGGGTGGCCCAGCGGGGATGGAGGGCCACGGCCCGGACCCCCAGATCGGCGAGCTTCGGGGCCAGGGAGTAGACGAGGGGCTCGGGCAGGTCTTCCGGCGAGAAGCCAGGGCGGGTCTTCACGGTTACCGGGACCCCGCAGGCCTTCACCGCGGCTTCGGCTATCCGGAGGCAGAGCTCGGGGGTTTTCAAGAGCGCCGCCCCGTGGCCGCTTTTCACAACCTTGCGGCTGGGGCAGGCGAAGTTCAGATCGATTATGTCCGCGCCCAGCTCCGAGGCGCAGAAGCTGGCGGAGTCCGCGAACTCCTGCGGCGTTTTCCCGAAGAGCTGGACGCAGTGGGGGGCGCCGCCCCTCCAGGCGGGGTCCTTCCGGACGAGCTCGCTCGTGCGCTTGCCCCTCCGGGCGAGGGCGGCGGCGCTGGCGAGCTCGCTCGTCGCCATGGCCGCCCCCCGCTCCAGGCAGAGGCGCCTGTAGGGGCGGTCGGCAACCCCGGCCATCGGGGCCAGGGTGAAGGGGGCGGCGAGCGTTACGCCGCCTATGGACGGCCCGGAAAGGACAGGGGGGCCCGGGCCGTCGGCCCCGCTTCCGCCCGCGCCGCCGGGGCGGGGGGAAGCCTCCGGGGACGCGGGTTCAGTTGACGACAACCGTGTGGTCCAGGGAGAGGGCTAGCGGCGGGGTCTTGAAGACCAGGGTTCCGGTCCCGCGGCTGGTCCAGCCGGCGTCCATGAGCTCCAGTTCCTCCAGGCTGGCGGTGCGGTCGTAGACCAGGCCGTCCAGGGTGGCGGTCCCCGGGTTGCCGATGCCGAGGAACTCGACTACGAAGCGCCTGGAAGGCGCGGCGTCGGCCGAGCGGCCCTCGCGGGCCTTTACCGTGAAGCGGATCTCCGGGGAGCCGGACGAGTCCTTCGGGGGCAGGGCCTGGAGCTCGAACTCGGTGGTCATGACCTCGCCGCGGCTGGCCCAGGCGTCGGTCTGCCCGTCGTCCTCGTACATCGTAAAGGAGCTCCTGTCGGGGCCGGGGAAGACCTTCACCTGGAGTTCGTCGGACTCGGAGTGCCCGGGCCTCCTGGTGGGGACGATGGCCCCCTCGCGCAGGAGCACCGGGGGTATCAGGTAGCCGGAGAACTTGCCCGGGCGGCGCTGCTCGCCGCTCTTTTCCGCGGCGAGGGTTTCGCCCGCGAAGTAGTCGTACCAGCGGCCCTCGGGCACGTAGACCGCAACGGTCTCCATGTCCATCGACAAGCCGCCGCCGCCCGTCCCGCCCCCCACCAGCATCCATGGCCCCAGCATGAACTCCGTCGCCCGCGAGCGGGCCCCCACGTCGCTCTGGAAGCCGTAAAGCAGCGGCGCCACCAGTGGGTCCCCCGTGCGGGAGCTGTCGTGGGCGAGGGAGTAGAGATAGGGCTCCAGGGTGGACTTGAACTCCACCAGCTGCTTGGCCCAGGGCTCGTCTATGAAGACGTCGGGGAGGAGCAGGGGCAGGTTCAGGAGGATGTTCCTGGCCCCCCAGGCCTCGTAGAGGCCCCGGAAGGGGCCGTCCGGCTTCCAGCTGGGAAGGTACTGCGTGACGTCGGTCGTGTAGTAGTCTATGCCGCTCAAGGCGGACTGGGATCTGGCCTGGCCGTCGACCCGGGCGCTGCCCACGGCCGGATCCTGGGTGTAGACCCCGGCCCCGTGGCGGCCCATGCCGGCCATGCCGGTGCGGACCATCAGGAAATGGCGCGCCCGCGCGCCGCCGGAGAATTGCGGGCGCTGGCGGGTGGCCAGCACGAAGCCCTCCATCCATTTCAGGGAATACCGGTTCGCCCAGGCGTAGTGGGAATGGCTATCCGGATCGGACACGCCCTTGTACCAGGACAAAGGCGAGGCGGTCTCCGGCTCGCCCCCCGTGAAGAAGAAGATCCTGGCCCCCCGCTCGTAGCTGGCCGCCCGGTCGAGGCTGTGCCAGTAGGTGGCGGCCCCGGGGTCGCTGTAGTCGACCAAGGCGGAAGGGCGTCCCTCGTAGTCCACCACGGCCGGCCGGCCTTCGTCCCAGCTCTCCTTGACGAGGAAGCCCCGCCTGCGCAAGTCCTGGTAGAACCCGGTCTCGACGGGGGCCGGACCGGCCGTTGGCAAAGCCTCCCCCGAATCCGGGGATGCGCCGGCGCCGCCCTGGGCGCCGCCGTCCTCCCGCCCGGCCTCGGGCGGCGGGAGGCTTTCTGGGGTGTAGACGGGAACGTAAGGGCTCTCCGGGGCCATCAGCTGGCCGTCGGCCCTCGCCGCCTCGTCGAAGGGGAGCTCGCGGGGGTTCTGGCGCAGGAGCCCGCCGATGAACGGGATCAGGGGGAAGCGGGTCTTCCAGTTCTTGAGCAGGACCACCGCCTCGCGGCCCGGGGCGCCGGAGGTGTCCACTATCCAGGGCATGAAGACCGCCCGCGGCGGGACCGGGGGGCGGCCCACGAGATCCATGAAGGCCCGTCTCACCGCCGGCAGGTCGTCGCCGGTTATGACGAAAAAGGCGAGGGAGCGGTCGGGGTTCAAGGGGCCCGCGAGGCTCACGGTCCAGGGGGCGGACGAGAAGTCCCATACCAGGGGCCTCGTCTCGTTCATGAAGAAGGCCGCGGTCTTGTTCCCTTCGCCGAGGAAATAGCAGACGGGAATCTGCAGGCTCCCCAATGGCCCGAATTCCGAAGCCTGGAGGCGCGGGCCGTGGGGCCCGGATGGCATGAAGGTCTTGCCCAGGAGGTTCATGCCTTCCGCGAGCGGGTTCAGCTGGGCGCCAAGGCCCGCCGCGTAG
>JAIRZX010000610.1 GCA_031267005.1 Deltaproteobacteria bacterium | reverse complement strand
GGCGGGCTTGCGGGCGGGCGCGGCCTTTTTGGCGGCGGGCTTGCGGGCGGGCGCGGCCTTTTTGGCGGCGGGCTTGCGGGCGGGCGCGGCCTTCCTGGCGGCGGGCTTGCGGGCGGGGGCGGCCTTCTTCGCGGCGGGGCGCCCGGGCTTCCTGGCGGCGGGTTTGCGGGCGGAGGCGGCCTTCTTCGCGGCGGGCTTGCGGCCCCTGGAGGGCTTGGCCGGCGCGGCGTCCTCCAGTATGGCGTGCTGGGCGGCGGCCAGGAGCGCCACGGGCACCCGCGGGGGCGAGCAGGAGACGTAGTCGAAGGAGTTCGAGCAGCAGAAGCGAACGGAGGCGGGGTCGCCGCCGTGCTCGCCGCAGATGCCGATCTTCAGGTGGCCGTCCTCGGAGCGGCCCTTGGCGACGCCTATCCTGACCAGCTGGCCCACGCCGTCCTGGTCGAGCGACACGAACGGGTCGTGCTCCCAGATGTGGAGCTCGGAGTAGCGGTTCAGGAACGAGCCGGAGTCGTCGCGGGAGAGGCCGAAAGTGGTCTGGGTGAGGTCGTTCGTGCCGAAGGAGAAGAACTCCGCCCCGGCCCGGACGATCTTGTCGGCCTCCAGGGCGGCCCGGGGGAGCTCGATCATGGTGCCGACGAGGAAGCGGACCTCCTGGCCGGTGGCGGCCTGGACCTCCGAGGCCACGCGGTCCACTATCTCCTTCTGGTAGGCGAATTCCTTCTCGTGGCCGACCAGGGGGATCATTATCTCCGGGAGGACCGTGAAGCCCTCCTTCCCGGCGTGGGCGGCGGCCTCGATGATGGCCCTCACCTGCATCTCGGTTATCTCCGGGAAGAGGATGCCGAGCCGGCAGCCGCGGAGCCCCAGCATGGGGTTCTGCTCGCGCAGGGCCGCTATCCTGGCCCGGACCTTGGGGAGCGGGATTTCCAGCCGCTCGGAGAGATCCTTCATCTCGTGCTCCTCGTGGGGGAGGAACTCGTGGAGGGGCGGGTCGAGGGTCCTTATGGTCACCGGGAGCCCGTCCATGGCCTTGAAGATCTCGTAGAAGTCGCCGCGCTGCATGGGCAGGAGCTTCGCCAGGGCCTGCCTGCGGCCGGACAGGTCGTCCGCCAGGATCATCCGCCTCACGTGGTCTATCCTGTCGGCCTCGAAGAACATGTGCTCCGTGCGGCAGAGCCCGATTCCCTCGGCCCCGTAGCCGCGGGCCACCTGGGCGTCGCGCGGAGTGTCGGCGTTGGTGCGGACGTTTATCTTCTTGTGGGCGTTCACGAAGCCCATGAACTCCGCGAACTCGCCGGAGAGCTCGACGTCGCGGGTGGGGAGCTGGCCCTTGATGATCTCGCCCCTCGCCCCGTCCAGGGAGATCCAGTCGCCCGCGTGCACCGTCTCGCCGGTCTTGGTGGTGAAGAAGCCGCCCTCGTAGTCGACGGTTATGTCGGAGGAGCCCGCCACGCAGGGCCTTCCCATGCCGCGGGCGACCACGGCCGCGTGGCTGGTCATGCCGCCTCGGGCGGTCAGGATCCCCTGGGCCGCGAACATGCCCTTGATGTCCTCGGGGCTGGTCTCTATGCGCACCAGGATGGCCTTGCCTGGCTTTCCGTCCGCGCCCGGCTTCTTGGCGATGTCCTCCGCGGCCTTGGCCGAGAAGCACACGGTGCCGACCGCGGCGCCGGGGGAGGCCGCGAGGCCCTTGCCCATCACCCTGCGGGACTTGTAGGGCTGCGCGTTGATGTCGAAGGAGGGCAGGAGCACCTGGGTGAGAAGGTCCGGCTGGAGGCGCGCCACCGCCTCCCGCTGGTCGATGAGCCCCTCGTGCACGAGATCCACCGCTATCTTGATGGCGGCGCTCCCGGTGCGTTTGCCGTTGCGGCACTGCAGCATCCAGAGCTTGCCCTCCTGGATGGTGAACTCGATGTCCTGCATGTCGCGGTAGTGCCCCTCCAGGGTCTTCCGGATCCCGGCCAGCTCGGAGTAGATCGAGGGCATCTCGTCCTCGAGCGCCTTGTCGGAGCCCGAGGGGAGCGAGCCGCTCTTGGCGTTTATCGGCACCGGGGTGCGGATGCCCGCCACCACGTCCTCGCCCTGGGCGTTGGTCAAATACTCCCCGTAGAAGTAGTCCTCGCCCGTGGAGGGGTCCCGCGTGAAGGCGACGCCGGTGGCCGAGTTCGGCCCCATGTTCCCGAAGACCATGGCCTGGACGTTCACGGCGGTCCCCCAGTCCTCGGGGTAGCCGTTAAGCTCGCGGTAGGCCACGGCGCGGGGGATCATCCAGGATTCGAAGACAGCACCGATGGCCCCCCAGAGCTGGTCGTAGGGATCCTCGGGGAAGGGCATGTGGAGCTTGTCCTGGATGAGCTCCTTGTAGCGCTGGACGAGGGCCTTCAAGTCGTCCTCGGTGAGTTCGGTGTCCAGGGTGTAGCCCCGGTTGGCCTTCATCCGGGACATTATGAGGTCGAAGGGGTCCTCGTCCTTGTCCGTCTCGGCCTTGACGCCCATGACCACGTCCCCGTACATGTTGACGAAGCGGCGGTAGGAATCGTAGGCGAAGCGGGGGTTGCCGGTCTTGGCGATGAGGCCCTGGATGGTGGTGTCGTTCAAGCCGATGTTCAGGACCGTGTCCATCATGCCGGGCATGGAGACGCGGGCGCCGGAGCGGCAGGAGACCAGGAGCGGGTCGTTCGGGTCCCCGAAATTCGAGCCGACCTCCTTTTCTATGAGCTGCATGGCCTTCAGCACCTGGGCCGTGAGGGCGGGCGGCAAGAGCTTGTTCCCGGAATAGTACTCGGAACAGACCTCGGTTGTGATGGTGAAGCCGGGCGGCACCGGGAGGTCCAGGTTGGCCATCTCGGCCAGGTTGGCCCCCTTGCCCCCGAGGAGGTTCTTCAAGCCCCCGTGGCCGTCTGTCTTTATGCCGCCGAAAGAATATACAAGTTTCTTAGCCATTAATCGGAACCCCCGGCAAATGTTTGAAGGTGGAAAGAGGCGCGTCCGGCCTCCGAAGGGCGGCGGGGAGCGCTTGAAAATTCCTGTCTTCCGCAACGGGCCGCCGCGGGGGCCTGGAAGGGTACCCCTTAAGCCGCGGCGGGCCTTATCGGGCGGGGCGCAGCCCGCGTGTAGGTCAAGGCCGGCAAATGCTGGAGCGGGCCGGAAAAATCAATGCCATGCGTATGGTATAACAGAACTCCCGGGGGCGTTCAATGACAAAATCGGTCGCGCACCAAGGTCGATGCCGGTCTCGCGAAACCGTTTCGCAATCGCAAAGCCTTAATTCGTCTGCATTTGCACAAACAGGATTCCTCCGGCCGGCGCGAGGCGCGCGGGAAAAATTTTTTTTCGGACGGTGCGAAACGCAAGACGGCGGACGGAAAGTTCCGTGCGGCGGGGAGAAGCGGAAGGGCCGGCTGGTGCCGGTTCGGCTCGTAGCGGGCGGAAAGCTCCGGCCGGGGGACCGCCGAAGGCGCCGCCGAAGGTACCGCGAAGCGGCTTCCGGGAAGCCCTTCGCGGCGTCCTGGCAAGCCGGAAAATCCAACGGATCCGGAGGCTTGCGCCAAAACGCGGCGCCGGGGGCGCAGGCGCGCCGAATGCTTCGGGGCGCGCGGAAAATCCCGAGTCCGCCGCGCGGCCCTTTGAGTCAGGGCGGGGGAGGCAGCGGGATCGTTTATCCCGATTCGAGCGCGCGGGGCCGGATTAGCCTGAATCGCGGCCCCGCGCGGGCGGGCGCGGCAAAGCTGCGTTGCGGCAGGTTTCCCGCCATGATCGCGAGGAGCGCCCCGGCGCGGCCGCAAGCGGGCGGCGCGGCAAGCGCCGCCCCGTTCTCCGGAGCGCGGAAATCCGCTGGCGTTTGGCGAAGGGTCTTTCTTCCGTATTCACTACGCGCGCCTCCCTCCGTCGGCCGTTGCGTCCGCCCCTCCTTCCGCCGGGCGTTGCGCCCGCGCCGTCCGCGCCGGGCGTTGCGCCCGAGCCGTCCGAGCCGGGCGTTGCGCCCGAGCCGTCCGAGCCGGGCGTTGCGCCCGCGCCGTCCGCGCCGGGCGTTGCGCCCGCGCCGTCCGAGCCGGGCGTTGCGCCCGCGCCGTCCGCCGGAGCGCGTCCGCCACGGGCTTTAATTTCGCCCGAATTGGGAGTTGCGGACGATCCGCCCGGGGAGGGGCGGCTTCCCGAAAACTGCGGAGCGCGGGCGGGGGGGAACGGGACGCGGAAGGACGGGAACGCGGCCCCGCGGGGACGCGCCGAACCCCTTTGCTGGCAAAGGCGGGGGGGACCCGGCCGGACGGTCTTGCTGGCCTGGATATATTGCGCTTGGCGCGCCTTTATGCCGCGGCGCTTTTCCTGGCGAGCGACACGGGCAGACGGGTTATCCGGCCGTAAATGCAGTCGCGGCCGCGCGGAAAATAAATATACTGACGCTTTGGCGGCGCGTAGGCGCCTCCGGGACTCTCCGGCAGCCTTCCCCTCCCCTCCGCAGCCCGCCGCCCCGTTCCCCTCCCTTCAGCAGCCCGCCGTCCCGTTCCATTCCCCTCCGCAGCCCGCCGCACCGCAGGCATTTCCTCCCCGCCCGCCGCCCCGTTCACGTCCCGGCGCTAACCGCAAACCCTTTCCCTGGCTTTGGCTTCTGCCCGATATGCAGCCCGTCGCCAAAATGGTCTCCGCGGCATGTTATAATGACTGGCTTCCCGAAAACGTCGGAACCGGCTCCTTGCCGTCGCGGGGGCCATGCGAGGTGCTTTGTTATATGGAGCGCAAGAGGCCATTGCCCCCCCCGCCGCCCGAGCCTTCAGGCGCCCCGGCCCCCGCCGGGGGGAGCTGGGAGCCCTTCCTGGACATGTACCTGGGCCACCTGCGGGTGGAGCGCGGCCTATCGGGCAACACCGTCGAAGCTTACGGCAAGGATCTGGCTGACCTGACGGGGTTCTTCGCGTCCAAAGGCCTCCAGAACCCCGAGCGGGTGGGCAGGGGCGACATTATGGGCTTCATCCTTCATCTTTCGGAGGCCGGCCTCGGGGCCCGGAGCCGGGCCAGGAAGCTCTCGGCGGCCAGGGGATTCTTCTCCTTTCTGGAGGGGGAGGGCCTCGTCAGCGCCAACTTCGCCGAGGGGGTGGAGGGCCCGAAGCTCCCCTCGCCGCTCCCCAAGGCGCTGACCAGGGACGAGGTGGCCCGGCTCGTTTCCTCTCCGGATCTCTCGAAGCCGGGAGGGCTCAGGAACAGGGCCATGTTCGAGCTCCTCTACGCGGGCGGCTTGAGGGTTTCCGAGCTCGCCGGGCTCGCCTTGGGCCAACTGAACCTCCCGGAGTCCTACGTGCGCGTGACCGGCAAAGGGTCCAAGGACCGCCTGGTGCCGGTGGGCGACGAGGCGGCGGCCTGGCTCCGGCGCTACCTGGCCGAAGAGCGCCCGATCCAGGACAAGACCGGGAGCGCGGCGGCCCTCTTCCTGGGCGCCCGGGGCAAGCCCCTGAGCCGCCAGTACCTTTGGAAGCTCATCGCCGGGCACGCCGCCCTCGCGGGAATCCGCCACGCCTCCCCGCACGTCCTGCGGCACTCGTTCGCCACCCACCTGGTGGAGGGCGGTGCGGATCTGAGGGCCGTCCAGGCCATGCTCGGGCACGCGGACCTGGGTTCCACCGAGATTTACCTCAAGGCGGCCGACGCCAGGCTCAAGAGCGTGCATTCCAAGCGCCATCCCCGTTCGGGGCGCTAGGGAGCGTTAAGCCTCCGGCCCCCCGGGCCTCCGGCCTCCGATCTCCGGCCTCCGATTTCCGGACCCGTGCCTCCGGCCTCCGATCCGTGATTTCTGATTTCTGGCCTCTGACCCCGGACACGGGACTTTCGGCCTCTGGCCTGGGAGCCCCCAGGCCTCCCCCTTCGCCGACGGCGACCCCCCGAGCCGCTTCGCCCGCGACGTCCGCGCGGCCGGCCTTTTCGGGCGCCAGGCGAAGGCCTCCCCCTTCCTTCCGCAGGCCTTTGCGGGAGGCCGGGCCGGATTCTTCCGGAGCCTTTCTGCCCCTCCCGCTTTTGTCCCTCGCTCCCGCCGCTTGCGGCCGCGGCCCCTCGGCGCCCCAGCGCGGGGCGGCCGGGGCCCTCGTTCCCGGCGGGGCCGCCGCCCGTACAGTCCATGAGGCTATGGCCTCGCGAGCATAGGTGAAGTGATGGCATTCCAAGGCAACTGGAGATTCATGTTCGAGTGGCCGCTCCCCCTCTGTAAGGATCCGGCCGAGGCTTTACGGACCAATGGCGATTTTGCCGCGGCCGAGGCCCTCGCGCGCTCGGAGCTCGCCAGGCACGAAAAAGAGAAAGGCCGGGGCCACCCCGACAGCCTGGTCTTTCTTGACAGCCTGGGCACGACCTTCACCTGCTTAAAAAGGCTGGACGAGGCGGAGTCCGCTTACTCCGAATCGTTCGCCAGCAGCGAGAAGGCGCTGGGAAGCGAGCACCCCGCCACGCTCGCGCGGGCCTCGAACCATGCCCTGATGCTGTCGGCTTTGGGATGGTCCTCGAAGGCCGTGGCTATCTTGGAAAAGGTGGTGGAAACGAGGCGGCGGCTCCTCGGCGAGACCGAACTGCTTTTTCTCACGACCGAGGCCAACCTGGCGATCGTGCTGGGGATAGGCGGCAAGACCGACAGGGCCAACGAGCTCTTCCGCAGCGTTTTGGAGAAGATGTCGGCCGCCGTGGAGCCGGACAACTTGCGTCTGGAGACGGTCAAGTTCAACTACAACGCGGTCAGGAACTCCAAGAGTTCAGGGCGCGGCGGCCAGGGCTCCGGCGGCGGGCCGCGCCGTTACCACTGACGCCTCCCGGGCCTTTCGCCCGGCTCCCGCGCGGGGCGGCGCCCGGCGCCCGGCGGGTTGCCGTCGGCGGGCGGGGATGGCCGCCGGCGTCCGTCCGCGTTTTTCTTCGCCAGCCCGGCTTTACGGGCGCCGAGCGGCGCCGTTTCCTTGCCTCCCTGCCTTCATGCCGGGGCAAGGAGGCGGTTCCCCCGATCGCGGGCCATGTTTTTCCGCCGTCCGCCGTCCGCCGTCCGCCTCCCGCCCCGGCGCGGGTTTTTTTTTGCGGGCCCGGCCCCTCGGCATCCCCCGCCCGAGGCGCATGGGCCCGGCCCCTGCGGAGGGCCCGCCGCGCCCGGGAGGCGGCAAGCCGCCGGGATAAGGAGACGCGATGCTTGGCTACGGGCTCCGGAAAGTCATCTTCGAGTGGCCGTCGCCAAACGAAGCCGATCCCGCCGGGGAGTTCAGTCAAACGAGGGGTTACGCCAGGGCCGAAGCCGCCGCCCGCGCGGCCTTCGTCTGCATCGAGTTCGAAACAGGCCGGGACAGCCCCGAATCCATGCCCGCCTTGGACAGCCTGGGCACGGCGGTGGCGTGCTTGGGCCGGTTCGCCGAGGCGGAGCCCGTTTTGGCCAAGGCGCTGGAAATCAGCGAGAAAGCGCTGGGAAGCGAGGATCCCGCCACGCCCGCGAGGTCTTCGGACTTGGCGTTGGCGCTGGACAGCTTGGGGAGGCGCCGCGAGGCGATAGCTGTTTTGGAGAAGGCGGTGGAAACGCGGGAGAGGCTCTACGGGGGGGCGGGAGCGGCCCGTACGGCCGCGAGGGCGGCGCGGCCGTCCGAAAGATATAGCAAATTTATGAAATAGGTAACTATTATGCATATCATCGGCCAGCGGAATTTTGTCCCCGAGTCGGCGTTCAGGTTTTTTAGCGGTCCGGCGGAGTTTTGCGGGCGGGGGGTGTAGGAGCCGGGCGGGGCAGGTCGGAGCCGGGCGGGGCCGGGGAGGCGGCGGGCAACTCTCCTTCCGCGAAAGCTGGACGGGAATGGATCGCCCGGACTCGCCGGCGGGTTCGGGCAGCCCGGCAAAGAGCATCCGTTGCGGTCCGAAGTTCCGGGAGGCGGAGGGGGCTTTCGCGGTGGCGCCCCCGAAGGGCGGGAAGGCGCCGGGAAGCCGTCGTCGCGCCGCGCTCTCCCGTGCCCCGAGCCGGGCCCGGGAGGGCGGAGTCACGGACAGGCCCGTCGAGGGCGCGGCGATCATGGAAAACGCGCCGGAAATTTGGAAGCGGCTCTTCGGGGAAACCGGCCGGGCCGAGCTCCCGCGCGCGGGCGACCTCGCGATCCTCCCGATGCCTAAAGGCGGCGACGGCGGGGCGATGAGATTTTACGCGGGGCCGCGCGGCAGGCGGCGGAGACCCTGGGCCCTAAGGCAACCGCGCAAAGGCGGCGAAACACGGTTGCGTAGCGGCCAAGAAGTCTAAACGAGGCTGCTGCTGGCCGGGGCGGCTCCGCTGGCGTTGCCCGCGCCTTTTCCATTTTTGCCTGCCGCGAAACGTTCCTGGCGAGGCCGGGCCGGGGCGCACTCCGCGCGGCGGCCGCGTTTCAGGGGCAGGGGCGGCTGGAAGCCGACATGAACGCGCGGGCGAAAAGGGAGGTGTGTCCGTTTCCGGGGCCCCCCGATCCGGTTTTCCCTGTTCCTATGGCCGACCGCCTCCGGCTGGCTTGCGGCCAGAGCCGTCTTCTGCCCTTCCGCCCAGCCGCGGCGGGACTTCCGGGCTGGACGCTTCCGCCGCCTTTTGGCAATATGGGATTTCCCCCGCCCCTCGGCCCCGGTCGCCACGGCGTGTCCGGAAACGGCCCCGCCCTGAGGATTCCGTAAGCTGCCCCGCCCTGAGGTTTCCGTAAGCTGCCCCGCCGCCCGAGCGCCGCTCCCCTGCCAGTCACAAGCCGCCCGCGCGCCGCTCCCCCCCCCATGCCCCGCGCCCCAAGGCGGGGCGCCATCCGGACTGTGATACCATGACTTCCAGCCTCCAGGCCCCGAAGACCGTCATCACCTGCCACATAAACCCCGATTTCGACGCCGTGGCGTCCATGGTGGGGGCGTACTCGCTGTACCCTGACTCGGCGCTGATGCTCCCGGGCGGCAACGGCAGAAGGCTGGCCGGGAATTTCGTCAAGGGCATGCTGGAGTCGAGGAACCTCGTGAGGCCCAAGGAGCTGGACTTCCGGCAGGTAAAAAGGCTGGTGGTGGTGGACACCCGCCGTCCCGACCGCATCGGCTTCGCCCTGCCCCTCCTGGAGAACCCGGGGCTGGAGGTGCATCTCTTCGACCACCACCCGGACGCCTCGGGCGACCTGGAGGGGGCCTTCGTCAGTTCCGAGCCGGTGGGGGCCACGGTGACGCTCATCGCGGAGGCCATGCTGGACAAGGGGATAGCCCCCGCCCCCGACGAGGCCACGATGCTGGCCCTGGGGCTGTGGGAGGACACGGGGAACTTCAGCTTCGGGTCGACCACGCCCAGGGACATGAAGGCGGGCGCCTGGCTCCTTTCCCGGGGGGCGGATCTGGAGACGGTGTCGCAACTGACGTCGAGGGAACTCTCGGCGGACCAGGTATCGCTATTAAACGAGCTCATCAAGACCGCCGAGATCCGCGAGGTGAGGGGGAAGACCCTGGCGGTGGCCCTCGCCCGCAGGGAAGGGCACATCGAGGACGTGGCGGTGCTGGGGCCCAGGCTCATGGAGATCCTCGATCTGGACACGGTGTTCCTCTTGGTGCAGATGGAGTCGCTGGTCCAGGTGACCGGAAGGAGCCGCTCGGGGGGCTTCAACGCGGGGGAGATCCTAAAGCCCCTGAAGGGCGGCGGCCACCAGGGCGCCGCCGCGGCCGCGGTCAAGGGCAAGGATCTGACGGAGGTCAGAAAGGAGCTGGAGGACTCCATTAAGGAGTCGGTGGGGAGGCTCTTCAGGGCCGGGAGCATCATGGTGCACCCGCCCATTGGCCTCTCCGAGACCAGGCCGCTGTCGGAGGCCATGGACATGATGGCCCGCTACGGGCTCCACGTGA
>JAIRZX010000606.1 GCA_031267005.1 Deltaproteobacteria bacterium | reverse complement strand
CCTCCTATCCTCCTATCCTCCTATCCTCCTATCCTCCTATCCTCCTATCCTCCTATCCTCCTATCCTCCTATCCTCCTATCCTCCTATCCGCCTATCCTCCTTTCCTCCTTTCCTCCTTTCCTCCTTTCCTCCTTTCCTCCTTTCCCTCTTCCCTGACACCCTCCTTTTCCCAGCCAGTCCTCCGGCGCCCGGCTTCGACCCGGAACGCCTCGCCTCGTCCCCGAGTTCCGAGTACTCGTATCCATTCGGCTTCCTCGACCTGAGTTCCGCCGCCCGCTTGCTGGAGCCCCGGTTTATGGGCTTCAACGGCTTTCCGTTGATTAGGGGGGGACGCGCGACGGTTGAAGCCGCCGCGGCCAAGTTGCCCATGCCCGGCCCTAAGGCCGCGTGCTTAAAATTGTCCGCGAAGGGTTCGGGCCCGGCCGCGTTGCAGACGCTCTCCTCCCGGAGGCGGCAGGCCTCGGGACGGTCATGTCCCGGTTGATCTTCCCGGGATCGACGGATGCCGGAATCCTTGTGCCTGTCCCGGACAGGGGCATGAATCCCTTCTCCCCGAAGGAGACGGCCTGGCTGGTGCAGGCCGCGGCCTGCCTCCCCGCCTTCCCGTGCATGCATCCGGGGAGCCTCGGCCGGGGGCCGGGGGGGATCCGTCTTTAACAGGGAGAAAAAGGCCGCGATGGCGGAGAAGGACGGCATCATGGCATGCTGGGCCGCCTTGGCGGGAAGAGGCCGGCAGTCCGGCTGGTTCCCGTTCCGGAACCTCTTCCGCGCTGCGCGACAGTTCTGAAAATCCTTGCCTGCAAATGGACTGCCTGCCTCGTCTCCTGGCCGCGTACGCGGTCGCGTTGCAGGGGTTCTTGGACTTGATGCAAAGACTGTCCGTCTGGCCGAAGGAGCCGCGGCCCCGGCCGAACTTACGGATCTCGGTTAGTCGTAGCCCTCCGCCGCCCTCAGGTTCCGGGACGGCAGTCCCGGACACGCCCGCGGACGTTCCGGGCAGATCTGGAGAGCCGCGGATGCAAAGGGCCATCCGGAGCCGGCCAAGGAAAATAGAACCGCGGCAGAGGTTCCCTGCCGTCCCCGAAGCGGGGCAGGGGCCCCCGGAATATGCTCGCCACGCAGGACGGCGTGGGGGATGGGATGCATGATCCAGACCGGCTGCACAGGCGCCCGGAAATCGTTCGGACTGCCTTCCTCTCCCAGGGAGGCTACGGCAGATTCGGCGTCAGGACGAAGAACCGTGCCCGGAACTCCGGCAGGACCCTTGTCCTGCCGTACCCTGCCCGCCTGGAGTACTCAGGCCGGGCAGGCGCCGTCATGAGGTTCCGTCGGGACGTCTCAGCTGACGCGCGAAGACTGGCATTAGCGGCAAAGGCCGCCCGCGCCGCCGTCGTCCGGCTCGCCGTCGCTCCCGACCCTTACGCCCGCGGCCCCGGGGAGGTGGCCTCATTCATGACGCGGCGGAAGCCAGGCTGAAGAAGGGGCAAGTCACTTGGGCGTCAGGGCTGAGCCGCGCTTTGTGGGCGCCTAATTCCCGCGCGAGCCCGTACCCGTCAGGAAAGCAGCCCCAAAGACCGGCTCCGCTTCTCAGCCCCCAATACGGTCGAGGCGACATGCACGGCGCCGCCGAAAGGAATCCGCCCGGCTGCACGTGATCGGTTGCACGCCTCGTTCCTGCCGCCAATAAGCGGTTGCGGCAGTAAATTCAAAGAACAAGAATGCGCTAAAGCCCATCTGAAACATTAAATAATTTCTTTATATGCTATTATGTTCTGATTCTTCGGCATAACCCGCCTTCACCGTCCATTTGTTGATTCGGCGTCATTCATGCACCCCAGCGAAAGCGGTATTCCGCGCCCGCGCGTCCGGGCCGTCCGCGCCGGCCTGGGCTCAAAGCGACCCCGCCCCGCGGAAGCGCGAAAAGCCCGGCCTTGCCGGTTGATGGCGCCGGGAGCGCTTAAGCTGTCGCCATTCTCGGGCCCGGCGCGGCTACGGCCGCCTGCCCGCACCCGAGACCCGAGGCGTCAGCCCGATACGGAGAGCGCCTGCGCGCCTCGCTCGCCTGCGGCAGCTTGCGCCTGAGGGCCGCCATTTGCTAGAGTTTGGCCGGGTCCTGCCCAGCGCGCCAAGTTGACGCCATTGACTGGACCGGCCCAGGAGAGTCTTCAGCGATGACGCAGATCCTCTGCATCACACGGCTGGCCTCCGCCGCACCCGTACCCTCCCGCCCGGGCGCCCGCCGCGCCGCGCCAACCCCGGAGTCCGATGGAGGCCGGAACGAGGCCTTGGCCGCGGCGGCAGCATCCTGGGAGCTGGCCTCCGGAGCGCTCGCCCGCGGGGTATCCCCCGCCGCAGCGACCGTGCTGGCGGAGCCGCGGGAAGGGGCTGGCGGCACCGCCGCCTGGGCGACCCCTCTCCGGGGGCCCGCCCGGGAGTTCTCGAGCCTTTCCGGCGGAGGGAGGGAGGCCGCCTCTGCCGCCGCGAATGCCAGGGCCCTCGAGCTGGCGTCCCTCGGCCGGACGCTCTGCGAGACGGCCGATCCCTCTGCGAAAGCCGTCGCGGCGGTTTTGCTTCGCTCGGCGGAGGCGCTGGCCTCCCTGGCGGCGGGTGCTGCGGCCGGCCCGGAGTCGCTCTGGATCGTGGGAGGCCGGCCGGTGCTGGCCGGCTGGGCCGCGCCGCCGCCCGGAGGCGGGCGGGGCGCCCGGGACGGGCGCCCCGCCTCCCCGCGCTCCCTTGCCCCGTCTTGCTGGAGGCCTCCCGCGCCGTCCCCCGGCACCCGTGAGGGCGGATACGCCCCGAGGGCCGCGGCCGCCGCCTTTGCCGCGTTCCTCGCGGCGCTCCTTTTGGTTTTCGGGCTGTCTCCCGGCTTCCGGGAGGCGCTTTCTGCGGTAGGGGAGGCGGATCCACCGGCCGGCCTCGACTACGCGCGGGCCGGCGCCTTGCGGGCCGAACTCGCCTCCCTCAAGGCGCGCTACGCGGGGACCCTGGCCGCCTGCATGCCGGAAAGGCCTGACCCGCACCCGCCGGAGGATGACGGGCCGCCGCAGCTTCCCGAACCTGAACGCGCCGGGCCGCAGCCGGCCCCCTCCCCGGAAGCGGGGCCCTTAGCGCTGGAGGCGGCTCCAAACGCCCCCGAACCGCCGAAGGCCGGTGACGAGCTGGCCATTCCCGAAGAAGCGTCCGGGTTCGCCTTCCTGGAGGGGTGCTGGAAGGTGGACACGGTCAGAAGCGAGCACCGGGGATGGCCCTTTTACTACGTCCACTGCTTCGGGACGGACGGAAAGGCCAGGGTGACGGCCCACGTGGATTACCTCGGCAAATGGCGCACCTGCTCGGGCACGGCCAGGGCCCGTTTCCTGGACGACGGCCGGCTGCAGATCGACACCTCCCAAAACAGGTGCTCCGGGGCGGGCATTTACCTCTTCCCCCGGACCCTCCGCTGCGCCCCGAGGTCGGGAGGAGCGGCGGCATGCACGTTGACGCACCACGGCAAGGGTGGCACCACCCACCCTACAAGGATAGTAAGGCAGGCGAGCTGACCCTCGCCTTCTCAGGGCGCCTTGCGCACCCGCCCCCGCGCCTCCCCTGCGAGCCGCCGGAGCCCCCCCGAAGATCTCCGCGCCACTAAAGCCCGGCTTGAACGCCCTTGCGCGACAACGGCTGGGGGTTGCCATACACTCTCTTTCCGCCCGCCCGAAGCCGCAGGGCCCAAGCCCCGCGCGGACTTGCAGGGATAGCCGGACGGGCGCGTTTCGCCTGCCCCAGCCGAGGATGGCGAAGGCGGCTCAGGCGGAACCGCCGGAACCTGCCAGCGGGCCTCGCGCCTGCCGGGCCTCGCGCCTGCCGGGCCTCGCGTCTGCCGGGCCCCTGCGGCACGGCAGGGCCCCGGGCGCGGCTGGAGGCCCGGGAATCCGAGATTTCGAAGGCTTTTCGGGCGCCAAGGAATCGAACCCTCTCCTTGATCCGTTAAGACCGCTCCTTTTCGCCGGAATTTCGTGGTAGTATTTATCGATGGTCACGAAAATCCTGTCATACACGCCCGCTCCGGAGGGCGGACGTCCAGGCGCCGCCCTCGCCGCCGCCCGAGAGTCCTGGACGCTCGCGTCCGGGGTTATACGCCGCGAGCTCTCGGAAGCGGCAGCGGCATCCTTAGCCGAACCCCGGGAGGGTCCGGGAGGCTCCGTAGCCTGGCACTGCGCCTTGGCCGGCCGGGCACTGGAGCTGCCGGCCGTCCCCGCCCCGGAGAGGGGGTGCGCCACAAACGCCGCGCGGGCCAAGGCGGCCGAGCTGGCTGGCCTGGCGTCCAGGCTTTCGAAGTCGCCGGACCCCACTTCCCGGGCCGCCGCGAGCCTGCTCTCCCGCCTGGCAGCGGCCCTGGCCGCGAGGGCCGCCGGCTTTCCCGGCCGGGAGAGGCTTTTTTTCGTGGACGGGAAGCCGGTCTTGGCCGGATGGGGCGTACCGGCGGCGGCTTCCGGCCCGGCAGCCATCCCCCCCGGCGCCTCCCCCGCCCCTGAAGGGTTGAGGCGCCCCGCGCCCGGCCGGCCGGCCGCGCCCGGGCCGTCGGCCCCGGTCCTTCCTTCCCCCGCCCCTTCCGCCATTCCTTCCTGGCCGGGAGCGCCCGGGCTGGCCGCCGCCGTTCCCGCTGCCCCAGCTGGGGGCTCGGGGCTCCTGCGCGCGGGGCTCGCCGCCGCCGCGGCCTTCGCGGTGCCGGTCGTTTTGTTCCTCCTGCTTTCCCCCGGCTTCAGGGGCGCGGCGGCCGCCGTCCCAGCGGGCGACCCAGCGGGGATGACAGACACCGGCCGCGAGGATTCGCTCCGCTCCGAGCTGGACGGCTTGAAAACGCGCTACCGGGAGACCCGCTTGGCCTGCCGTCCCGAGGAACCCGAAACTCCCCCGGAAGAGGGGCTGATCGAACTGCCGGATCCGGAACGCATGGAAGGGCCCCCGCCTTCGGCCGGCGACGCCCCGCAGGCGCTGGAGGCGGCCGCCCCGCCCCCGCCGCCGGAACCGGAAAAGGAGCCGGACCCCAAGCCGAAGCCGAAGGCGGATCTTCCCCCCAAGCCGAAGGCGCCGCCGAAGCCGAAGGCGCCCAAGGGCGGCATGCTCGAGATCCCCGAGGGCGCCACTGACGTGAGCTTCCTGGAAGGATGCTGGAAGTCCGACGCTGGGCTCTCCAATAATTACAACCAGCCCATATACTGCTACTACTGTTTCGACAAATCAGGCAAGGCTTCCATGCGTATAGACAAGCTGGACGGGCGCGGGCGCGTCGAGCAAACCTGCAAAGCCCGCGCAACCGCGAAGCTTTCAGGCGGAAAGCTTACGATCCGCGACACCGGCGCCGTGTGCCCCCGGAGCGAATTCATGCCGAGCACAATAAACTGCACCGGAGCATCCGGACGCGCGGCCAGCTGCGTAGTCCAGAGCGACGGCGGGCCGAGGGTCAACACCAGGATCACCAGGCAGTGAATCAATCCGAGGGACGCGTACCCGAGGCGGACGCGAAGGGGCGCCTCGAACCTGCCGCAGGGGCCGCCAGCCGTCCGCGTGGCGCTCGTTTCGTCCCCGTTCGGCGAGAGCCGCTCTCGCACGTAACGCCATCCGCTCTCGCACGTTTCCGTCTTAAGTGAGGTGGAATACCAATCGATACTGAGTTATCGTGCGGCGAAGTATTGCCATTTTCATAAATTATTGAAAATTACAGAAGTAGATAATCCTTATATATCACGGCCATATCTGTAATTTTTTAAAATATTTATTGAGAACTGCAGTTAAGGAATGGAGTGAAAACCAAAGAGGTGAATTAAAAATATTTCCATCTGTTGTCTTTATTAAGACGTATTGAAATTTTAATTTTTTTAAAAAATTTATGAAATATGTTTCTTAACGGTTGTCTCGATTAGATCGAATCATTCGGCTGCCGCACAGATCAAATCATTCCACTGGCGTAAGCTGGCCGGATCCGAGCGCTCGGCTGAATTTGACGATTAAATATT